>NZ_FVZC01000007.1:300000-600000 GCF_900166585.1 Mesobacillus jeotgali
CAGCTAAAGGAAGGCTTGGACTATGGGAGTATGATTTATAAGAGTGCCTGTTCTTTGGGGAACAGGCACTCTTTTGTGAATTAGCCTTTGAGAAAACCATTTATATAGCCTGCACTAAATTTTAAATATTGATAGAATTTTCATGTAATTATTTGTAATCTATAGGTAAGAAGGAGAATTGACCAGTAATTGGTCAAATCCGGTTTTTAGAAGCAGAAGGGGATGGCAATATTGACAGATAAAGAGATTCTTTTTCGAAAAAAGGTTTCTGACTACTATATAATCCTGGTTGGTTTTTTTGGATGGGCCTTTATTTTGTATTCGATCCCTTTGGCGACTTTTCCGGAGAAGCCAATTGTGCTGCTCCTTCTAGTTGTATTAATGTTGCTTGCTGAGTATTTTCCCATCCCCTTATTTACTATAACGATGTTCAGCACGATGACATTTCCTATTTTGTTTATCATGAATCTATATTTCGGAATTTATACCGCCACCGCGGCCTTTGCATTTGTGCTGATTTTTGAATCCTTTCATCATAAAAGATCTCTTCGATCAACAGTATTTAACATTGCCCAATATACCTTGTCTCTTGTTGGGGCAGATTGGCTGATTAAGATATGGATCAGCCAGTACCCGTTAGAGGATCCGTTTGCGAGCCTTCTTAGTATCTTTGCTTTTACTTCGTTCTATTTTTTAATTAATAATGTCCTTAATGATATTCTTTTTACTATACGGCCTTTCCCATTTACAAAAGAAGAGTGGAAGAGCAAAGCTTTACAAGAGTTGTTTATTGCTAAAATGTCGATCGTCTTACTCGCCTTTCTTGAGATCTATACCAATTATCTTCCTGCGAACGTCATTGATTTTACTACTATTCTTTTTTTATCCCTCTGGATTGGGATTACAACGACCAGTTCCATTTTGACAAAAGCAAGAATTAATAGAAAGAGATTGAATGCTCTCTCCATTCTCAGTACGGAATTGAACAGGATCAATACAAAGGATTTTGATGAAAAGAAAAGCCTGCTGCTCGAAACCTTCCATGCCCAAGCTTTTGTTTTACTGGTAAAAGAACATAATGCCTGGAGGCTCTTGCTTAAGGATGGACATGTGAAAAACGAGGTGACATTCAGTGATGAAATGTCACTTTATCTTGATGAAGTTTCGGACATGACTATGGTGACTGGGAAGGATATTGAAAAGCTGCCGCCTAATACTATTTTTAACAAGATGATTCTTTCGCAGATCTTTTCACCCCTTAGTGTCGACGATGAAACAGTTGGTATGTTAATAGTAGGCAGAGTAAGTGAAATTGGTTTTATTCATGATGAGATTCGTTCTTTGACCGTATTATCCAATGTTCTGGCAAGTACTTTGAAAACACGCTCACTCATCCTGGAAAATGAAAAACTGCTGATATTGGAAGAACGCAGCCGAATTGCGCGTGATATCCATGATGGCATCGGCCAGTCCCTGGCAGGAATCGTGTTCCAGATGGAATCTGCGCTGCGAAAGAAGAGTGAAAGTAAAGGAAATCTTCCCAATAAACAAATTGAACAATGGATTCAAAAACTTAGAGACAGTTTAAAAGAGCTTCGACAATCGATTTATTCATTAAGAACATGCCCTGTGGAAAAACATGGGATGAAACGGGCGATAGAAGAAAAGATCCGAAAAATGGAGTTGGAAGAAAAGGCCATTATAAATTTCACTCAAAAAGGAGAGCCATACGCCCTGAGCTACCAAATAGAAAAAGTGATTTATGATATATTCCAGGAAAGCCTGCAAAACTCTGTTAAACATGCAAAAGCGGATAAAATTGAGGTCATGCTGAAATATGGACCCGAGCAGACCTTGATAAAAATCAAGGATGATGGTATTGGATTTTCATTATATGACAAGTTGATTAAAGGCCAGACGGAACCTCATTTTGGGATCGTCACGATGAGCGAGCTGGCACATGATTTTGGAGCCAAATTTGAGATCGACAGTGCAGAAGGGAAAGGAACCGAGATTCGGCTAGGCATACCACATATTAATTAAAGGGGTGAGAGAAGTATGATTAACGTTATGATAGTGGATGATCACACAGTTTTAAGGGATGGAATCCGCAGTATTTTGGATGTGGAAGAGGACCTGCTCCTCGTTGGAGAAGCGGATTCAGGGGATGCGTTATTAGAGAAACTGGATACCATCGTCCCCGATGTTATTGTTTTGGATATTAATTTGCAGAATAAAAATGGAATTGAATTCATTTCCCTTATCAAAGAAAAGCACCCTGCCTGTAAAATACTAATCTTAACGATGTTTGATCATGATGAATACTTCAAATCTGCCCTCAGGGAAGGCGCTGATGGATATTTGTTGAAGGATGCTTCCTCCATGGAGGTCATCGATGCCATTCGTAAAATCCATAAAGGAAATTCCATTATACACCCTAAAATGGCTAGCAAACTGATATCCTATCACCGCATCCAAAGCGACTTTACCATCCAGGAAAATGAATTGACCAACAGGGAGAAGGAAGTGCTCAATCAGTTAGTCAGAGGAAAGTCCAATAAGGAAATAGCCGCCCATCTATCCATCAGCGATAAAACGGTAAAAATACATGTGAACAAGATCTATAAGAAACTAAACGTGAACAGCCGCTCACAAGCCATTATATATGCTGTTCAAAACAAGCTGGTACCATATTTAAATTAACATCAAACTGCCTTTACGGCGGTTTTTTTTATTCTATAACCTTGGTACTATACCAACTAAAATCAAGTGTCTAGAAAAATAGAACAAACACTCAATATTCAAAATGGACTAATTCTACCATAATAGTAGAGTAGGATAAATGCCGTTTTGGTTAAGTTTTAGTAAAGATTTTTTGAAGATGAAGAGGTGTTCAGCGTCATGACCAAGGAGGACTTGATTGAGGATACTCGAAGAAAAATGATTATTAGTATAAAGGAAAACGGATACTTGAACCAAAAAACCATTCAACTCAGCCAGGAATTGGATGTGTATATATTGGAGCAACAAAAGCTCAGGATGGAACTTCTAAAGACAAGAAGACGCGATTGCATTGGATGATCACTTTTTATGGAAAAGGGCTCTGTTAATTGCATCAGAGGGAAGAAAAAACGCTGATAAGGAGTTGGGACAATCATATGAAGCATGAGTGTCTGGGTGATATATTGAGAATGGAAAGGCATAAAAGAAATTTAACTCAAGAAAAAGTGTGTGAAGATCTCGGCCTGAGGTTAAATACGCTTGACCGAATTGAAAACAATAAAAGCGTCAAAGGAACGACTATAAAAAAACTATTAAACTATTATCAAATGAGTAAAGAAGAATAAAGAACTGCCACTCTTGAAAATATGGCAAACAGGCTTACAATTAGATAAGATCCATTATTCATGAGGGGGAGACCCTCTATTTTTATTTCGGATTTTTTTAGCGATGAATCGTTATTTGCAGGGTTTCAATCCGTTACTATCTGCCTCGAAAATAAAATCTCCATATACCTAAAAAACCTCAAAAATATTTTAGTTACACGAAATAAATCCATGGTATAATATATCGAATTATATTGGTTTTACCCCGTACTGAAGCGCTTAGCGCGAGGTTCATCAGGGGGAGTATCAACAATGTTCTGAAGCAAAATAGCCAGTGAATTTAAGAAGTCTCCTGTTGCCAACTAGCAGCAGGTTTTTCATATTACAATGAGTTTTAAAATAAGAAAGTTGGCAGCTTAGAGGAGGACTCCCATGAGGGAAGATAAAGAATGGAACGATATAGCTGGATTAAACAGGTTGATTTTAAAAGCTTCCTGGTGGATGGTTCTTGTCATTATCCTTCTGTCCGTAACAGGAATTTTAATTACATATCAATTTAATGGAAAAGGACTTATTCAGATGGCGGTCTCATACGTCATTTTGCCGACGATTTATACAGTCGTGATCCTAACCCTGACACAAGTGTTATATTCCATGTTCAGACACTGGGGAGATTATATACTCCTTATAGGGGTTTTTGCGATTCTTCATGTATATATCCTTAACTTCCCGTTTGCACAAGGCATTCATTATTTACTGATAATTAGCGTTCTTATATCAGCATTGTACTTTCAAAAGGAGAAAGTATATTTTACTGGTATTTTAAGCTTGATTTCGATCTTCTCTCTTTATTTCTTTTATGAGCCGTTTGCAGATGAAATTGCGAGACGGGACATTTACGCCTTCATAGGGATATTTATTGGTTTTGTTTTTATATCCGTAGGGATTATCTATCGAGGCCATTATCTGCTAAAGCATCTGGAAGAATCAATCAGGAATCAGGAAGAACTAATGGTTCGGAATATTATGATGGATAAAGCAAGCAAAATGGATGGGCTGACCGATTTATACAATCATAAAACGTTTCATGAATACCTTGACCGATTGATCGAGCAAAGTGATAAAAGCCAATTATCTTTTCAACTAGCGATTATTGATATCGATAATTTCAAAAAAGTGAATGACCAATTCGGTCACTGGGTGGGTGATATTGTTCTGGCAAGAGTAGGTGAACAATTAAAACTGAATGTAACACCAGATGATTTCGTTTCAAGATATGGCGGTGAAGAATTTGCCGTGATCTTGACAGAAAAAGGCAAAAAGGATTCCTTTCAATTAGTGGATGAAATCCGAGCAAATATAAGCGAAATGGTTCATCCTGAAATGGATAATAAGCCTGTCACGGTCAGTGTCGGAATGTGCTCTTACGAAGCAGGCCTCGATAAGGAAAACTTCTTCAAAGCCGCAGATGACAGCTTATATCAAGCAAAAAGGAACGGTAAGAATCAAACTGTAATGGCGCGAATTTAAAGGGGACAAGGGACGGTTCCTGTGTGAATGGACGCTGTGTCTCTGCATGATAAACAATCAGAGGTGCTGAAAAAGAAAAAAGGCAGCGAGTTTATTAGTGCAGATCATGCAGCGTCAATCATCCCGCGACATCGCATTATAGTGTTTAAGCTGTTTAAACCGCTTTTTCTTTTTTAAGTACTTTTCGTTCAATATTAGTACTTTTCCATCCTCTGCTGCTGAAAATTTGCGGTAGACGGTTTTGTATTTTTTAAAGGCTAAATGTCCGGCCATATAAACAGGCAAGATGATGGCCAATAGAATAAGTACGTCACGTATCAAATGGAATTTCTGTTCGAAAACATAGATCATCATAACAGCCTGGGAGGCAAAAGCCACCATTAAGGTGATCAGCACATTGCATATATGAAAGGCAAAAAACTCTTTTCCTCGAAGAAATATCCGCTCGAGTTCATTTTTGAAAATGAGAGAAATGAATACCGTTATCACGATGAAAATAAAGTTGATGAAATACGCCATTTTCAGTGGGCCTCCTTTGTGACTTCTTCCCTTTTGAGCATTGTATCATAATAAATGGGAATGAGAAGGGGAGTCGTAATGGGAGCCTCAGTGGAGCCACTGGACAGGTGTATGAAAAGTCAGAGGAAATTTTAGGAGGGGAAAATAAAATATATATCGACCACATCAATAAAATAGCGCAAGATTCGTTCATACAGAATCACTGATTGTAAGAGAAGCAGCATAATACGATAACTAGCGGTATCTCCAAAGGAAAATTACCTGTTTTAAAAAACCCCACTGCACCTTATTGGCGAAAAATAAAATATATCGATCACATTTTGAAATATATCAGTCGATTTTGGATTTTATCGATCACTTTCAGAGATATATCGCCCACTTTTCGAATTATATCGACCACATCAAAAAAATAGCGCAAAATTCATTAGTACAGGAATCACTGATTGCAAGAGAAGCAGCACAATACGATAACTAGCAGTATCTCCAAAGGAAAATTACCTGTTTTAGAAACCCCCACTGCACCTTATTGGCGAAAAATAAAATATATCGACCACATTTTGAAATATATCAGTCGATTTTGGATTTTATCGATCATTCAGAGATATATCGCCCACTTTTCGAATTATATCGACCACATCAATAAACTAGCAGCAAAATTTCATTAATACTCGATCACTGATCGCAAGAGAAGCAGCACAATACGATAACTAGCGGTATCTCCAAAGGAAAATTACCTGTTTTAAAAACCCCCACTGCACCTTATTGGCGAAAAATAAAATATATCGACCACATTTTGAAATATATCAGTCGATTTTGGATTTTATCGATCACATTCAGAGATATATCGCCCACTTTTCGAATTATATCGACCACATCAAAAAAATAGCGCAAAATTCATTAATACAGGAATCACTGATTGCAGGAGAAGCAGCACATTACGATAACTAGCAGTATCTCCAAAGAAAAATTACCTGTTTTAAAAACCCCACCGCTCTTTATTGGCGAAAAATAAAATATATCGACCACATTATGAAATATATCAGTCGATTTTGGATTTTATCGACCACATTCAGAGTGATATCGACCACATCAATAAAATAGCAGCAGAATTCATTAATACTGGATCACTTATGGCAATAGAAGCAGCACATTACGATAAGTAGCAGTAAAACTTAATACTAGAAAAGAAAAATTACCTGTTATAAAACTCCTACCGCACTTCATTGGCGAAAAATAAAATATATCGACCACATTATGAAATATATCAGTCGATTTTGGATTTTATCGACCACATTCAGAGATATATCGACCACTTTTCCAATTATATCGACCACATCAATAAAGTAGCGCAAAATTCATTAATACTGGGTCACTGAATGCAATAGAAAGGTTTCTGGTAAGAGGCAGCTTTGCAAAAAACTCAAGGCCAGCCACAAAGTGGGGTGGCCTTTTACCATTAATCATTGCTGTATTTCTTTTTCATTTCTTCGCCTTTTTCCTTGATCTTTGTTTTAAGGTTTTCGCTGTTTGTGTTTAGGGTTTCTTTTAACTCGTTGTACTTGTTTTCCTGATACTCTTTGATGATATCGTGTCTTTGGTCAATCAGGCTGTCGACTTCCTGGCGGGTTTCGTTACTGATTTGCTCTTTATTCTGCAAGTAATACGAAGCCTCTTTAAGGCGTGATTTTTCATCATAGGTTTTATTTTGGAATTCAGAGTTTTTGTCCCAGAGGGCATTAGATTTCTTTGTCTGTTCATCCCAAACAAGGCTCCAGTTCTTGTTGCTCCAGTCCCACCATTCGTTCCAAAGACGGCGGCGTTCTTTTTCCCAGAGTTTATTGAAATCTGCTGCGGAGTTGACTGTTTCGTATTTCCCGCCGCCTGCCTGTGCAACGGACATCAGCTGGTTCTGACCGGCAGAATCGACATTGAATCCGATAACATTCACTACTGCGGCAATATTGGAATCGTGAAGTTCCTTTGCGGCTTTTACAGGGTCACCATCACATGTTTCCACGCCATCACTGACGATATAAATGATATTCTGCCCTTGATTTCCGGCTTTTTCAAAATCGTTTTTCGCCTCGGTGATCGCTTTGGCGATTGGCGTCCAGCCAGTTGGCTTGAAGGAGTCAAGAGAGCTGGAAAATGCAGCTTTATCATATGCCTTTAAATCATAGACTACTTCTGTGCTGTCACATGAAACCTTTTTGTCACTATCTGCATTGCTTCCTTTGTGCCCGTAGACACGCAGGGAAACATTCGCGCCCTCAGGCATGGAGGAGAGGAATTCATTGATTGCTTCCTTGGCGAGCTCCATCTTGGTCTTGCCCCCGACCTTTTGGGCCATGCTTCCGCTTGCATCCAGCAGGATTGAGACATTGGCATTCATTCCAAGATCTCCATCTTCACTTATATTCATTCCGCCAGGCATCTGGCTGATTTCTGTTTCCATGTCCGGTACAAATGCTTCGAAGTACTCATAGTATTCTTCATAATTTTTGCCCTCACCCATCAGGCGAAGCAATTCAGCATATATTTGAAAACTGTCTTTTTCCAGGAAATTCTCATCGTTCAATTCTTTATGTACAATGGCTTCGTTGTATTTAGTCCCCGGATATTTTCCAGGTTTTTCTTTAAGGATTTCTTCGATGCTGACGGCAATACCCAGGTCATCTTCTTCCTCAGCTTCCTGGCTGCCTTTTTCCTTCTTTCCGTCTTTCTTCTTCTCTTCTTGTCCTGACTTTTTCTCCTCGCCTGAAGCCTTTTCGCTATCTCCGCAGGCTGCCAGAGCGAATACGAGCATTGCTGCTAATCCGGCAAACATGATAAGCTTTCTCCAACTCATGGGTCTCCATCCTCCCTTAATTTTTATCTGCTAAATTTCCAAATACTCACAAATGTTATCAAAATGACAACCTACTTTACAACTAAAATACTGAAATATTTTCCAATTTAAGAACTAATACCCAGGTAAAATCAACCATAAACACTTAATATGGTAAAAAACTCCTATTTTAGAAAGCGGGAGTATCCCTGGTAAAATAAACTATAGGGTTGCAAAATTTCACACTAATTGGCAGTGTAACTTATAAATATAGCCAACAAAGGGACAGTCCGGCCGCTTTTGTGCACGGCAGGACTGTCCCTTTGATAAGTACCTATTTAATTAAGAAGGCTTAGGGAATGCTCCCTTGTCACTTTCGAGACGCTAACACGTCACTTATTAACATGATCTCTTCCCAAATGAATTCTTTATAGGTGGGATTTGAACAGCGAGTGAAATCAATAAGAAGCCGATTCTTTTCTCTTTCTAAAAGGAATAGTTCCTGAGTCTCCATTTAGTTTCCCACCTTAACTTTAAAAATCAAGCAGTTTCAACGGGATTTATTATCGTATAGTTCGAATGTTTTACCACTGTCCTGGTTGTATCATAGTCTAATCTTTTAGTGGCTTCCCTTGAAATTGCGATAATGACACTGTTGTCCCTTACCAGTTCAACCACACCCTCAAAAGTCTTCATTTTTCGGATAAATGAAATTCGATCACCAATTTTAGCTCTTTTAGCGATTTTGTTAGACATCATTTTTCCTCCCAGATGTAATTAATCAAATTAGAAGAAAATATTATTGAGATATAATTACCCTAAACAAAAAGCAAATAAACGGTACGGAGATATTTACCTGTGAAAGTTTTACACATGTTAGTATAATCATATGGTTTATTAAGTATGTACTCATTAAAAAAGCATATTGTGAAACGATATACTCTAACCTTTACCCCTGGGGTTTTCATAATACAGCTGCCTTGAATAAGAAACGTATGTAAACAGGAGAGGAGTGAGTGGAATTGAACCTCCACACATTGATTTGGCTTTTTCCTATCATATTTGTTTTACATGATTTTGAAGAGATTATCATGCTTGAAAAGTGGATGGCAAAAAATCGGGGCATCATCAAAAAAGTGCTTCCAGAAAGATTGGCCAATAATGTAGTAAAGCAATTCTCCATGACTACTGCCCAGATGTCTGTTGCTGTTCTGATTGTCTTCCTGTTCGTTTGCAGCTCAACATTCATGGCGAGTCAATATGCAAATGGGGGATTGCTCTCAAACATTCATTATTTTACAGTCGTAGTTCTGATATTCCTTCTCCATGTCTTTACTCACGTAGGACAGTCAATTTTATTCAGATCCATAACCCCAGGAGTCATCACCTCTATTTTTCTCGTTCTCCCGTATAGCCTTGCCATGTTAAACGCTTTATTCGAACATAGAGTCATTGACTGGGATACTATTTATTTTTATTTGCCTTTTGTCATATTGGCACTTCCTATTGTATTAGCAGCTCATTGGATTGGAAAAAGAGTGGTATGATGCCTGGTTTTTTTAGAGGGAGTGTTCCGATTTTGTCAAAATAGCAGCAGCCTTGAAGACAGTGCCAAATTCCTAAAAAACCTTTTATACGAAGAACTGCGGGGACAGCCAGTAGTTTTTAATATTCTCCACTTCTGCATGAATAGAGTTGGTTTCCTGTAAGGTAAGGAATGCCGCTCTTTTTTTATAATCAGTTCTTTTTCCTTATTGATAAAAGAAAGAATATATTTGATAATGATAATCGTTATCATTTATATGTTTTAAAGGAGGTTTCATTTTGTTTATTCACTTTTTAAAGGAGAACCGTTACGTCACACTGTTGCTCACAGCAATTAGGCTGTATCTTGGCTGGGAGTGGTTTATTGCTGGATGGGGCAAAATCTCCAGTGGGAAGTTTGACGCCAGTGGTTTTCTCCATGGTGCATTAAAAAATACTTCAGGTGACCATCCTGCTGTACAACCCTGGTGGGGAAGTTTTATAAGAGAGGTTGCATTACCATATGTTGACCTATTTAATGTTCTTATTCCCTGGGGTGAATTATTAGTAGGGCTCGGATTGATTTTGGGAATCTTTACTTCCTTTGCTATGTTAATGGGCCTTACCATGAATTTTGCCTATATGTTTTCGGGCACTGCAAGTACAAACCCGCAAATGGTTTTACTAGGTCTAGTCATTCTGCTGGCGGGGGGGAATGCTTGGAAATTTGGATTGGACAGGTGGGTAAATCCCGTAATAAGAAAAGTATTAGCTAAAAAGGCTGGTAAAGAAACAAATCCGCAAACAGCGTAATATTCAATATTTGGAAGTGAGAAATGGTTCCTTGTAAATTTACCATCTTGAATAATTGAGAGACAGCGGGCCCGTCCATCTGTCTCTTTTTACATACTTTCCCTGAACCAGAGCAACATAAAAGGAAAATGGATCGAACTCAGGGGGATTCACAATGAATTGGGATGATGTGATTTTAGCGCGGGAAAAAATGAAAGGAATTGTTCATGCCACACCTCTTGATTATTCTAAAACCTTTAGCACACTCTCAAATAATGAAGTATATTTGAAGCTTGAAAACCTGCAAAAGACAGGCAGCTTCAAGGTTAGAGGTTCTTATAATAAATTGATATCTTTGCCAGCTGAAGAGCTGCAAAAGGGAGTTGTGGCAGCTTCTGCCGGAAATCATGCTCAGGGTGTGGCCTATTCCAGCCAGATGCTAGGCATTCCCTGTACGATTGTCATGCCAAAAGGGGCGCCTCTCAGCAAGGTGCTGGCAACTCGGCAATACGGAGCTGAAGTCATACTGGAAGGTACGGTTTTTGACGAGGCTCTGGCCTATGCATTTGAGCTGAAAGACAAGCTAGGCGCCACATTTATCCATGCGTTTGATGATGAGTCAGTCATTGCGGGTCAAGGGACAGTTGGATTGGAAATTCTTGATCAGCTGCCGGATGTGGAGGCGATTATCTGCCCTGTTGGCGGTGGAGGGCTTATTGCAGGTGTCGCTCTGGCCGTCAAAGAAAAGAGGCCTGACATTAAAGTATATGGTGTCCAGACGCTTGCATGTCCAAGCATGAAACATTCATTAACCGAGAACCGTCCGGTTGCTGTTAAGGCATCTCCAACGATGGCAGATGGAATTGCTGTTCAGAAGCCTGGGCAGAAAACTTTTGAAATCATACGAAAATATGTCGATGATATTTTTTGTGTGGATGAAATGGAAATTGCCCGAACGATGCTTCTTGTCCTCGAGAGAAATAAGCTGCTGGTAGAGGGATCGGGTGCAAGCCCGCTGGCAGCTTTGCTTTATGACAAAGTGAATCTCAAAGGCAAGAAGATTGCCGTTGTTTTAAGCGGCGGAAATGTCGATGTCAATTTCATTTCGCGAATCATTGAACGTGGGCTTGTTGAATCGGGAAGGTTTGCGCATTTTACAATGACGTTAAAAGATAAACCAGGTGAGCTTCAGCGAGTGTTAAGCTCTGTAACCGAACTCAACGCCAACATCCAATTTGTCAACCTTCATCGCATCGGAAAGCATATATATCCTGGATACGCTCAGTTGGAATTATCGGTAGAGACGAAGGATCATGAACATATTGAACAGCTTTATAATAAATTAAGTGCTCAGGGTTTTCAGCTGAAAATGGATCAGTAAACAGACACTAATAGCAGGGCGGGAGACAGCGGAAATCCTGCCTCTGTCTCTCCATCTTTAGCTTAAATAAATATTGAGAATTTAAGAAGTACTTAAATGAGGATATTTAGGAGAATTCTGCAGGGGGGGTATTATTGCTGTTTTTCATTCAGTATCTCCAAAACATCCTGATGCTGCTTCTGTACATTGGAAATATGCTTGATCTCACTTGAAAGTTCCGATTTCGTCTCATCGAGCTTCTTCATTAGGCTGCCATAATAAAATGCAACTTCTTTTCTCATCTCACTCTGTTCTGATTGCAGTAATAGCTGGCCAGTTTCTAAGTTGATTATGCGGCTTTCCATCGAGTCGAATCGAACATCCATGGAGTCGAACCGATCATCCATCGAGTGAAATCGATCATCCATCGAGTCGAACCGATCATCCATTGAGTCGAACCGATCATCAATCGCAACAAACTGTTCATCAACAGAATCAAACCTCTGGTCTATCGAATCAAACCTCTTGTCTATGGTATCAAACCTCTTGTCCATAGAATCCAACTGATCTAAAATCTTATGCAATATTATCTCCAACACAATTCACCTCCTTCTCTTTGACATTATTATACCTAGACCCGTAAATTATGGGAAGAGCTTTTAAATATATGCCTGTCCTATATGTCTGCATAGTTAGCGGCACATTCGAGAATTCTAATGACAAGCAGTTACTTCATTTTGAAGTAAGGATCATGATGGCTATAATCTGGAGGAATGTCATGAAAAACAGCCAAGGGAAAAACAGGAATACCAAAAATAGAAACACCACCCAAAATAAGGAGAAATTCGAGATAAGCGAAACGGGATACGGGCTGGAGTCAGTTGCAGAAGGTGCTGATTTCGCAGAGGGAGATCAAACTAATTCTCCCAACTGTGGTGGCTTATGATTAATTTTAAATTTAGTAGGTAGAAGCAAGGGTGCTCCCTTGCTTCCTTTTTGGTTCGTGAAACTTTATATAATTTGGTTCGTATATTAAGGACTAATAAAAAGGGGATATTAATATGGGAAATTTGTTTCTGTTTGCGCTCTTGGTCGGATTAGCTTCGGCCTTGCTTCTTGTTCCTTTTTCGAATGGGGAAGTCAAGGGCAAAAAAGTGAAGTCAGGGCTAGTAATTGCAGCGGTTGTGCTTTTCACCCTTGGAACTCTTATATTCTATTATATGTTCAATCTGGACCGTAACCTTTCTTCTTTATGGCCGCTGGCGATTCTCGTCACGCTTGGCGGGACATTTTTTTCAGCTGGAAAGGAAAGGATGATCAAGGGAAGCTTATTTTTACTAACCATGCTTATCGGCGTGTATTTCATGATTGCCTTTCTTTTTAATGCTGAGGAAAAATATGAATCTGCGAAGATGGCAGAAAAGACAGAGATTTCGATCTTTGATGAAAAGGAAACGCCTGCGAGTGTTCCACCTCAGTTCGCGCGAAATAAAATGAAAAAGGCTTTCGGTCAGGTTCCGAATACAAGTTATTATGAACTTGGGAATCTGCAAATCCAGAAGGTCAACGGGGAGTATGTCTATATCGCCCCTGTAGAATTTTCGGGCTTTTTTAAATGGTGGAAGGGCGAGTCTACACCAGGTTATTTTACCGTAAGTGCTACAGATTCAACAGCTAACCCTAAGTTCAAGAAGTCAGAAATGATTTTCACACCGTCTTCTTACTTTAATAAAAACCTTGAACGACATATCCGGATGCAGCAGCCTGAGGCTATTTTTTACGGTGGAACGCAGCTGGAGATAGATGACGAAGGAAAACCTTATTATATCAGGACATTCGGCGAGTTCATCTCAGCTCGGAATGGTTTTAAGGTGACTGGAGTTGTCGTTGTTGATCCTGCGTCAGGAAAGACGACAGCCTATGCTTTGTCAGATGCACCAGACTTCATTGACGGCTCTGTTTCTCCGGAGGCAGTCAGCCTGCAAAACAGCTATTACGGGAATTTTGTTCATGGATACTGGAACAGCGTGTTTGGAAAATCTGATGTGAAACTTCCCTCAGATGAAGGAACCGAAGCCCAGGTGAGCCCAATTTTTAATGAAGATGGCGATATGTATTACTTCACTGATTTTACCAGTCCGAAAGAAGGCGTTGACTCCATGCTAGGGTACGCTTTGACGAATTCTCGTACGGGAAAAGCTACCTTCTATACCGGTGATCTTGAAGAGTCTTATATGGATTCCGAAGGAGCGCTCCAGATTATTGAAAAGAAATTCATTGAGAAAAAGTGGTACGGTGAAATGCCGATTATCTACAATTTCTATGGAGAAGCCAGCTGGCTGACAGCTGTCCTTGATTCAAACGGCTTTTTGCAAAACTACTTTATCGTATCAGCTGCCAACCCTGAAATCTCAGTGTATGGGAACACTCCAAATGAAGCCCTGAGAAAATATAAAACAGCCTTGCAGCATGGCGGGGGAACAGTGGATGGTAACTCAAAGGCTGAAGAAAAGCAGACGAGCGGAACTGTAGTACGTGTTTACAAAGAAAAAACAGGTGATTTCACGATTGTTTCGATCCTGCTGGATAATAAAAAGAACTACCTCATCTCATCCGAAGCTAATCCATTGGCCATCTATCTGAAAGAAGGCGACCAGGTAGACATTAAATACATGGAAACAGGAGAAACCTTCCTGCCGGTGAAAGAATTGGTGATTCGAGGGTTGGAGTAATGCAGCAGACCCATGACATGACGTCACGGGTCTTTTTTTGTCGGGGATATGGGGAGAGTGAGTATTCACCTTGACAGAAGATACGATTGGCTCATAGGGATGAGCAATATTAAGCTCGATAACCTTTAGTGTTGCTGTTTACAAAATATGGCAATTAAACCTGCTCAGGCTTCTCTTTGAATATGGAAAAATTCATTGTATTTGTTATTTATTGGTTTAAAATGATAGTAAATCATATGTAAGGTGAGGTAAGGTCATGGGTTTCCAAAAATGGCTTCGTATATTACTGCCTGAGCTTCAATTGGTCGATTATGTGCAGGCAAAGGGATTAAGAGGCAAAAAACAGAGGATGGGCGGGCAGGCTCAAACAATGGTTCATGCCGGAGCGTTAAGGTCTGGATCAATCGCAGGCAATCCTCAGAATGGCCCTGCTTCTGTTGGTGCAGTCGGGGAAGTGGTCAAGGATGCAAAATACGGGATCAAGCAAATGGGCTTGAATCGATCAAATGAGGAACTGGACACAGTTTTTGCGGATATCAAAAAGGAACTGAATAGCAAGATCTTAAGACAGAGTGGATTCATCGATGAGCTGCTAGTTGCCTATAAAAAATCTTTTTTTAAGAGAGAGAAAGGGAAGGTTCAAAATACTATTCTGCTGGCAGGTCCTGCTGGAACGGGCAAGTTTACGACCTTACAGCTGTTGATCGATCAGCTCTATAAGAAAAAACTTGTTCCATATAAGCGGGTCGTGACGATTGATTTAAGGAATTACACCGAGAAGGATATTCACAGTAATTTCATCCTGGATTGTTCTGCCGCCTTTGAATATGGGATTGGGACGGTATGCTTTTTGGGGATAGAGAATGCTGATGCTGAGGTTCTTCAGTATGTATCCAGGCTGGTGCAGCAGGGATTTTTCCGGACATCCAACAGTGTAATGGTCGATGCCTCTAATTATTTTCTAGTCTTCTATGCCGATGTGGACTTGAAAGAGGAAGTTCACGGAAAGCTTCCTAATGAGGTGGCGAATAATATACCTGCTCCTATTTTAAAAGGAATCCAGTCATATGCGATTTCGGCACCGCTCATGCCTGAGGATATTGAGGCTATTTTGAGGAGCAAGTTCCAGGCTGCAGCGAACAGGCTGGGGAATCAAGCACAGTTGACGGTCACATTTGAAGAGGGGCTGTTTACTGGTTTAGTAGAGAGAATAATAGCAACGAAGAAATACGGAGAGGCAATTGAGAGTTTGGCTGAAAAGGATTTTTACCAGACGATTGTTGATTTAAGGGCAAGAGGGACTTTCCTGGCGGAAGATCACATTAGGATCCAGCTGGAGCAGGATGATCTGCTGGCGGTGAAAGGTCAGGAAACCTACCTGCTAAAATCCATTCCATTTGTTGAGGACGAAAAAATAGAAGACCTTCTTGATGAGCTTAACAGCTTGACGGGCTTGCATACGGTAAAAAAAGCTATTCATGAGCTGCTGGAAACGGTGAAGGCTGAAAAAATGAGGCAGGAGGCCGGGTTCAAAACGGCGGGCAAAATGGCAATACATATGGTGTTCACCGGTAATCCAGGGACTGGCAAAACAACGGTGGCGAGGCTGGTCTCACGTATTTTAAAAGCGATGGGATTGCTCTCACAGGGACAATTAGTAGAAGCAGCAAGACAGGACCTCGTTGGGGAATACCTTGGATCCACTGCGCCCAAAACCAATGCTGCCATTGAACGTGCCCTTGGCGGCGTGCTATTTATTGATGAAGCCTACTCCTTATCAAGAAATAAGCAGGACCCATTTGGCATGGAAGCGATCGATACCCTGGTGAAGGGAATGGAGGATCATCGCGATAATCTGGTGATGGTACTGGCGGGATACACGAATGAGATGGATGATTTCTTGAAAATGAATCCGGGGCTTCAATCGAGATTCCCTTATATTATTGAGTTTCCGGACTATTCGTCTGAAGAAATGTATGAGATTTTGACAGGGATGGCGAAAGCGAAAGATTTTGCAGTTGATCCTGGTATTAAAGAGCAGCTCATTGAATTGTTTGATTCCAAGCAGATTTCTGGCCGGAATGATGCCGGTAATGGGCGCCTTGTCCGTAATATGCTGGAGGATGCCATCCGGAAACAGGCGGTTCGCCTCAATCAGGATACAGGTGCACGGGATTACAGACTTTTGACAGCGGTGGATTTTGGCATAGCCGAGCGCCAGAGGTTCGAGCTGGAGCCAGCATTTGAGAAGATCATTGGATTGGATAATGTAAAAGACTTTCTCAGAAGTCTGGAAAAACAAATTCTTGCGAATGAAAAAAGGAAAAAGGCTGGAATTTTAACAGATCAGTCCCAGACTCTAAATATCGTCTTTTCGGGGAATCCAGGAACAGGGAAAACGACGATGGCGCGTATGCTTTCGGAGATGCTTAAATCAATGGGCCTTTTAAAAAGAGGTCACCTGATCGAGGTGGACAGAAGCAATCTCGTGGCCGAATATATGGGACAAACCGCTGTGAAAACCACGGAAGTCGTCCAGTCTGCCCTGGGCGGGGTGTTATTTATCGATGAAGCTTACAGTCTTGTAGAAGATGGTGTCCAGGGCGGCGGCTTTGGAAAAGAAGCCATTGATACGCTGGTTCGATTGATTGAAAACCATCGCAGCGACCTGGTCGTGATTCTTGCGGGATACAGCGATGAAATGGAAAAGTTTTTGCGGAGCAATCCGGGACTTGCATCCCGTTTCCCGCTGCAAATTGAGTTCCCGGATTATACTCCTGAACAGCTCACACAAATTACCGAAATCCAGGCAAAAGCCAAAGGGTTCCGCCTTGAATTCGATGTACAGCAGGCGTTGGCCAGTTTTTATGAGAAAAAGCAGATTCCCGGGAAAAATGACAGCGGCAATGGGCGACTGGTAAGGAATACGCTGGAGGCGGCCATTCGCAACCAGGCAGTAAGGATTGTAGAAACAGAAAATGTCGTTCCAGACCAATTGAATAAGTTAACCCTTGGCGATTTTAGATTGCTGGAAGATCACCCGAAAGAAAATGCCTTGCAGGAGCTGAATGCTGTCATCGGCCTGAATGAAGTCAAAACATTTGTGCGATCATTATCAGCGCAGATTGAAGTGGCCAATAAAAGAAAAGCGATGGGATTGCCAGATATGGGTGCGCAATCGCTGCATATGGTGTTTAAAGGAAACCCGGGTACGGGCAAAACGACAATTGCCCGGATTCTGGCCCGAAGGCTGAAGGAACTGGGTGTCATCAAGCTGGATCATATTGTGGAAACAGACCGTTCTGGACTGGTGGCAGGCTATGTTGGCCAGACCGCTCTCAAAACGCGAGAAGTTCTGGAAAAGGCCTTAGGCGGAATTCTATTCGTAGATGAAGCGTATGCTCTATTCGGCGATGGCCAGGATTTTGGCCAGGAAGCGATTGATACCATCGTCAAATTTATGGATGACCACCGTGAAAATATAATTGTGATTTTAGCTGGTTATGAGGAAGATATGGAACAACTGCTAGATTCCAATGCAGGCTTGCGCTCAAGATTTCCGAATATGATTACTTTCCCGGACTATACAGCCGACGAACTCGTGGAAATCAGTATTCGTCTTTTGAAGCCAAAGGGCTACGAAATTAGTCCGGAAGCTGCCGAGGTTCTTAAAGGGATTTTTGCGCGTGCTAGTGATGATGCATCTTCGGGTAATGGCCGTCTCGCGAGGAATGTCTGTGAAGCGGCCATTCGGCAGCATGCTTTGAGGTTAAGTGAAACCGAACAGGCAACACTAGAGGATTTAACCGTACTGAAACGTGAGGACTTTTTACAGGCTGGGGGTGTTTCTATATGAAAAAAATCTTTAATTTTTTATGGGCTCTAGTATTTTATGTTTTGCTATTTCCTTTCACCATTCTCGTCATAGTCTTTGGACCGTTGATGACATTCCTGGACCTTATCGATGTATATAAACTGGAAGCACCAAGACTCGGGTTTGGCCTGGGAGCGATTGCTTTCCTTGGTTTCATACTCTTTTTATCGATGAGGTATCCTTCATTGAATTGGCTGTATCGTAAGTTTCCGGTACTGTTGCCATTCTTTCAGATGTGTTTCGTCAGTTTTATCGTAATGGACCTTAGCCTGGCATTTGCAAACCTGTGGGCAGACAGGATGATCATCGGGAAAACTGTTGCGATTGGCTTATCGGTGCTGAGCATTCTGATTGGCAGAGCATTTCTATCATACTGGTATTATAAGTACCCAATCAGCTACAAGATGGTACGGTAAGGAGGAGCGGCGATGTTGAAAAAGGCAAAAAAAGACTCTGCTTTAGATATTGATAACCAGGCAATGCTTGATGATGAAGAACAGCAGCCTGAGGTCATCTACCACGAACATAGCCATAGAAAACCGGTTTTCTTTGGAACCATTCTTGCGGTAGTGTTGGCGATTGGCCTAAGCACGATTTTAGGAAGCTACTCATCGGAAGGAAGCGCCGAGGAGGTAGTCGCCAATCGAATCAGCAAGTCAACAGTAGCAGGAGAAACTCCTTTTACAGATGAAACAAATGCAGGAATTGCCGCGAGAGACTTCGAGGTAACCGTCGGTGATTCCGGAGGAGATGCAAAGATGCTGATTTGGGACTTCAATAGTGAAGACAGCGATGAAGTCCAAATTCTTGTGAATGGGCAGCCACTTAAAGAGAAGCTCATTCTTGCCAACAATCCAGCAGCCATTTCAATTCCCGTGCCAAGCACGGTGACAATCAAGGGATTGAAGGATAACGGAGGCGGCATATCCTATGCGGTAAAATTTCCAAATGACAAAATCACTTACTATAATGTGGTCAGTGTCAATGCTGGCAATACTTATACCGTGAAGCCGCTGTAGGGCCTTGTTTCAGGCGAACACGTAATCAGTAATAGAATGAGCCGTATTAATTCCTTTATAGTTATGGAATTAATATGGCTCATTTTAGGTTTGGGAGAAGGGGTCTTCACTGGAGGGAGAAGAGTCCTAAGCACGAAAAAAACGGTATTCTTGAATATGAAAGAGGGGCATGAAGTAAAAAGGACGGTTCTTTTGTTTATGTAAGAACCGCCCCATCTTTCTATTCATAAATATAGCTAATGACATCAAGTGCTTGTTCCACCGTCTCTACCGTTACATTCGCTTTATTGGAAAGCTCTTTTAAAGGGTGAATCAAGGATTCCGGCCTGATGATAATGGTTGGTTTGTTCATTGCGATGGCGGTGCTTGCGTCCATAGCGGTGTTCCATTGTTTGTATTTTTCACCAAAAAGGGCGATGACGATATCCGACTTTGCCATGAGGACTTGAGTTCTGAAGTTATTGATATCTGATGCAGCGTCATCTTTGTAGACATTGCCCGGCTGCGTGCCGAGGATTTCCTCACCGATTTGATCCGATTTATCATGGTTTGTCTGCGGTCCGACGAACGTGAGCGGCAGGTTTCTTTCCTTCGCTTTTGTTGCCACCTGATCTCGCCATTCATCGTGGATCTGCCCTGCTAAATAAACGGTTAACTTCATTGTAACACCCTCCTAATGAAATGTTTTCTTCCTTCATCATATAAAACTTTGCTTTGGAATCAAAGGGATTAGGCAGTGACCAGGGTCTATGCGTTCAAGATGGGTAAGTGAAGTTCGTTTGGAAAAATCATACAAAGGGTACGAAAGACCCAGGAACTTCTTTTCGGAAAGTCCGTATTACATGAAACAGAAATCGCATTTATGGAGGAAACCTAATGGGATTATTATTATTTTTAATAGTTTTGGCCGCAATCGGGGGTATTTGGTACGGATGTAGTTCCCTTCAATATAAACTGTCGAGGAAACACACAACTCATATAGGCTGGAAGACATTCGGCAACATATTGCTGCTTATAGTGAGCCCCATTGCTGTAGTAGCCTTTTCGCTCTTCCTTATGACTCAACTTAGTTTGGTATCAGACCAGAGCGGCCAGGGAATTGGCTGGTTATACGTAATCTATTTCATGCTGCAAATCATCGTCATACCAGCGAAAGTTATCTATTTAACAGTTTTTCATTTTGTCGTTAAAAAGAAGAGGGGAAAATTAGTAATTGATGATCATTATAAAAGGCTGTTTTCGTAAAGATTGTTGTTAAAATCCTAAAGCCGATTTTAACGTGATTATAGCCATTTTGTAGGTCGGTACTAAGTTGGCAAGCTCTTTTCTCTTTAGAAGCGTTCATTTTGTGCAGAAACTTAGGCAATTCCATCCTATTTTGTCATCAATAGCAACAAAGTTTGAGAAAAGAGCCTTATAAAAAGATTTAAGAAGGAGGGAGAGATATGAATCATAAAAAGTTCTCCCGTTTTGAGAATTTTTACTTCATCGCTGTATTTACCATTGCTTTTACCTATTTATACTCGGTCCAGGAGAATGGGGTCATAGATGTCGGAGAGCAAATATATCAGCTTCTGTTCTTAGGATTCCTGTTTTTTATTGGACTAATATTAACAACAATCAAATACTCGGCCAAAGAAGGGAAAGTCAATAAGAAAGCCGTGTTTATAACTGTTATATTCTTTCTCATCTGTATTCTTGTGAGGGTTCTATTGAGTGTGGTGTAATTCTTACGCTGCTAGTGGAATATTAATTGTGCCTGGGCCGATTAGAGTGTAATCAAGCAATAACAAAACGATATAGTCTTGGTTGTGGGGGTAATACGAATGAAGAAAAACACTATGAAATCCATATCCTATATATATAACATTCTAGTGTTTGGCAGTTTTTTTATATGGGGATTCTCTGTTCAAAGTGAGGAGGGATTAGTGTACCCCGCTGAACATAAATTCCTTTTAACAATATTCTTGATTTTGATGTTTATAGGAATGGTCTTGGCTGGGGTAAATCTCAGCAGTGTAAAGGAGAAAGGTGATGCCATTACCCGCAAAACCTGGATTACCGGGATTATTATGGCCTTTATATTTATTATTTTTAAGGTAGTATCTTCAGTTAAGTAAAATATCAGGAGTAGGTGATGGAATGTCCAAGAAGGTACTCAGTTATATCTCCGGGATTACCGTTTTAGTGACTATACCAGCGTTTTTTATATGGGCTTATTTTGCTAAGGATCAACATGGAAAGGTACATCTGGAGGGGAACGAGTTTACCGCATATCTATTTCTAGCGCTCTCCCTTTTGGCGGTAACAACAGGATCCATTGCCTTGAGGGGCACAAAAGAAAATAATAACAAAGTCAGTAAAAAAACGGTTCTCTCCGGTCTGGCTGTGGCAGTCATCTTCGTTCTGTGGAGACTGTCATTAACTAGGTAACGGAAAGACAGAGGTGTGGTCATTGAAGAAAAAAACTTTAACTGTCATTTCCTACTTATACAGCATTTTGGTTTTCGGTAGTTTTTGTATACGGGGATATCTTGTGGAAAAAGAAGAGGGAGTGATTGACCCGACGAAACATGAGATGCCTCTAATTCTATTTGTTGGCCTCATGCTTATAGGCGTCGTTATGGCGGGAGTTGATTTTAATAGTGTAAAAGAGAAGGGCAGCAAAATAACACGAAAATCGGTCCTGACGGGGATCGTAATCGGTCTGCTATTTGTTTTTTGGGGTGTTGTAAGGTCTTTAGATTAATAAAAATAAGCAGGTGATGGTATGTCAGAGAAGGTATTGACTTATATAACAGGAATCATCATTTCTATTACTATACTTGGCTTTTTCTTATGGATTTACAATGTTGAAGCAAATGCAGATGGAAATATTCCGTATGAAGGCAATGAAACTTACTTTTACTTATTCTTGGGTTTATGTATAGCTGGCTTGATCACAGGATCAATTAGTTTAAAAGCCACGAATGAAAAAGGCGATAAGATTAGTAAAAAAACCATCCTTTCTGGATTGGCATTTGCTGTGATGTTTTTTCTGTGGAGACTATCGGTTTCGTTGTAGGAAACTGCATGACCAGGTAAGTTTGAGATTCTGCATGAGCGGTCACTGCACTGTAGATGAGGTGAAAAATGAAAAAGGCAACATGGACTAAAATTACATATATAATATCTACTGACATTAGGAATATCTTTCACAGTATTTGCTTTTAATGTTGCTGATGAAAATTGGAATATTGATTTCTTAGAACATAAAGAAACCATGACCTGGTATCTTGGGCTTTCTTTTATAGGATTGGTTTTGACTGCGGTGGATTTAGCCGGAGTAAGAGACAAAAGCGAAAAAATTAGCAATAGAGTTGTTTTTACTGGGTTATCCATCGGTTGTATTTTCGTAATCTGGAGACTTCTCATGACCCTTTTTTAGACGTGTTGGATGGAATATTGGCCCAGCAGGACTGTGGCACTATTTCTGGAATACAGAAAATTATTCCTATACAATAGTGACATAGAAGAGTAAATGTGGTGATTTATTTGTTGAAGCTTTTGCTGATAGAGGATGATGCTTCGCTGTTCCATGAAATCAGGGAGCGTCTGACTCAGTGGTCGTATGAGGTGTATGGGGTAACGGATTTCGGCGATGTGATGAAGGATTTTACCAGGATTAAGCCAGACCTGGTAATTATTGATATCCAGCTGCCGAGGTTTGATGGCTTTCATTGGTGCCGGATGATTCGGTCCCATTCGAATGTGCCGATTATTTTTCTTTCTTCCCGTGACCACCCAACCGACATGGTCATGTCGATGCAGCTGGGGGCGGATGATTTTGTCCAAAAGCCGTTCCATTTCGATGTGCTGATTGCTAAAATTCAGGCAATCCTGCGCCGTGCCTATAATTATAGTGTGACGCAGAACCAGCTCAAAACATGGTGCGGGGCAACGATTGATTATGATAAGAATACAGTTGAAAATGAGATTGGCCGGATTGAATTGACCAAGAATGAAATCTTCATCTTAAAGCTGCTGATTGATCAGAAGAACAAAATTGTCAGCCGTGATGAGGTAATTAACAGCCTGTGGGATGATAAGCGGTTCATTAGCGACAACACGCTGACGGTTAACGTCAATCGTCTCCGGAAAAAGCTGGATGAACTAGGGCTTGGCCATAAAATTGAAACGAAGGTCGGCCAGGGTTACATGGCTGTTGAAGAGGAACAAATCTGATGTTTACTGCATATCTAAAGGAGCGCCGAAGCTGGATCATGTTATTCTTGCTGCTCCAGTTCCTCGCGCTTTTTATCGCTTATATTGATTCGGCTGTTCCCTTGAAGTCTATCCTTTATTATGTTTTTCTTTCCCTCATTATTTTTGTCATTTTTTTAGTGATACGTTACCAGAAAGAAACGAAATTTTATCAAGAGATGAAAGAAGCGGAAGATCTCCTTGATTTTTCTAACAGAGAAATACTCAGTCCTTTAGAAGAGATTGTATCGGAAAGCATCGGCTATCATTTTGAAGCGTTGAAAAATGCCGTTTCCGAGAATGAACGTAAACTGGATGAGGAAAAGGATGAATTGCTTTCCTGGATTCATGAAGTGAAAACTCCGCTGACCGCTTTGAGATTGATGATTGACCGGCTTGAGGACCAGACGCTCAAAAAGGAAATGACCTATGAGTGGCTGCGGATTCACCTTTTATTGGACCGGCAGCTGCATCAGAAACGAATTCCGTTTATGGAAAATGATTTATATATTGAACAGACCGATTTGGAGAGTGTGATTTTCGAGGAGATCAAAACCCTTCAGTCCTGGTGCATCCAAAAAGGCATCGGTTTTGATATTGACCTGAAATCGGATGAAGTTATGACCGATGCAAAATGGCTTGCCTTTATCCTTCGCCAGCTGATGACCAATGCGGTTAAGTACAGCGATGCATCCGATATCCTTATAAGAAGCTATCTGCGTGACGGGCAGACGATCCTCGAAGTTGCGGATGCTGGCAGAGGCATCGATTCCAGGGATTTGCCCCGCATATTTGATAAAGGTTTTACCTCTACTGCTCATCACCACGATAATGCCGCAACAGGAATGGGACTATACCTGGCGAGCAGGGCTGCAGGCTCGCTGAAAATCAGGATTGATGTTGAATCCTCACCAGGCATAGGAAGTACTTTCAGGCTTACCTTTCCGAAAAGCAATGAATTTGTCCAGATAACAGGCATGTGACAAAAATGTCACATGCCTTTGCTCATTTGTTCGCTGATTCGAAGGAAGGCAATCAGGCTGGATTCTATAATGAAATTATTAAAGAAAGGAAGTGCTGAAATGATTTTATTGGAAGCGGCCAAACTACATAAAACCTATGGGAATAAATTTAATAAACAGGAAGTCTTGAAAGGGCTCGATCTAAGAATTTTCAAAGGGGAATTCGTAAGCATCATGGGTGCTTCTGGATCGGGCAAGACGACGCTGCTGAATGTCCTTTCTTCAATCGACAAAGTCACCAATGGCTCAATTAAGATTGAGGGGAAGGATATTACCGGAATGAAGGAAAAGCAGCTGGCGGAATTCCGCAAGCAGCATTTGGGATTTTTGTTTCAGGATTACAATCTGCTCGATACTCTGACTGTGAAGGAGAATATTCTTTTGCCGCTCTCGGTGAGCAAGACTCCTAAGAAGGAAGCGGATCAAAGATTCGAGAAACTGGCCAGTGAGCTCGGAATCATTGAGCTGCAGGATAAGTATCCAAATGAAATTTCAGGTGGACAAAAGCAGCGTACGTCTGCTGCGCGAGCTTTCATCCACGACCCGAGTATCATTTTTGCCGATGAACCGACGGGCGCACTGGATTCAAAATCAGCCTCAGACCTATTGAATAAACTGAGTGACTTGAACCAAAAACGGCAGGCGACCATCCTCATGGTCACTCATGATCCAGTGGCGGCAAGCTACTGCGGACGGGTTATTTTTATAAAGGATGGGCTCATTTATACAGAATTGAATAAAGGCGACCAGACGAGACAGGAATTTTTCAAGGATATCATGAAAACCCAGAGCGTATTGGGCGGTGTACATCATGAGCGTTAAGCAACTCATTCTTCGCAATTTGAAAAAGAACCTTAAAAACTATTACTTGTATGTTTTTGCGCTCATGTTCAGTGTCGCTCTCTACTTCGCCTTTGTCACCCTCCAATATGATCCGTCCATGGATGAGACGAAGGGTTCCATCAAAGGTGGAGCGGCGATTAAATCGGCCTCTGTCCTGCTCGTTGGTATCGTCGCTATATTCCTGACATACGCCAATAATATTTTTATTAAAAGAAGAAGCAAGGAGATCGGGTTATTTCAGCTGGTTGGAATGACAAAGGGTAAAATCTTCCGTATTCTTAGCATTGAAAACTTTCTGCTGTATTATGGCTCTTTAATTGCGGGTGTCTTCCTGGGCTTCTCTTTTTCCAAGTTAATCATCATGATTCTATTCAAAGTTACACAGGTTAAAGGAATTGCGACGCTCCATTTTTCTGGGAAAGCCCTTGTACAGACACTGATTGTTTTTTCAATCATCTATGTATTGATGCTTATGCTCAATTTTATTTTCATTAAAAGACAAAGTATCCTGGCGCTGTTCAGGGTTATTTCCAATACAGAGGGCAGGGTTAAAAGGGTTTCTTTCTGGGAAATGCTGATTGGTTTTCTGGGAATTGTGCTGATTGGGATCGGATATTATGTGTCATCCAAGCTGTTCGATGGGGACTTCACCACCATGAACGCACTCTTTTTCGCAATGGTGTTTATTTTAGCTTCGGTCATCTTCGGGACATATCTGTTCTATAAAGGGTCTGTCAGCTTTATGGCCAATATCATCCGAAAAAAGAAGGGCGGCTATCTTAATATCAATGAAGTGCTTTCGTTATCCTCGATCATGTTCAGGATGAAGTCGAACGCGCTGCTGTTGACGATTATTACCACCGTATCCGCCCTTGCTATTGGATTGTTGTCGTTAAGCTATATTTCCTATTATTCCGCAGAGCAGAGTGCGAAAAATTACGTTCCAGCCAACTTTGCATTTGTCGACCCTGAATCTGCGGCTGATTTCACAAAACAGTTGGAATCCAATGGGATCGGTTTCATGGAAAATAGGATTGAGGTCCTTCAGGCAGTTATGAACGCTGAGGAAATCATTGGCTTGAAAATGGAGGAGTATACACAGGATCCTGCAGCGATGAGTGTTTCGGTCATTAGCGAGAACACTTATGGACAAAAAGAAGTGGGCGTGGAAGAGGCCTATTTGACTGGTTACAGTGATATCATGATGAAATTTATTTCTATGAAAGATTCAGGGCCGATTGAGATCATCGGAAAAAATAACGCTATTCCTCTGCATTATTTTGGAATGGAAAAGGAATATCCAGTTTCGAGGTACTTCGGGGGTTCACCGGTGGCTGTGGTGGATGAGTCCGTGTTTGAGAAGTTAAAGAATGATTTGGATCCTTCCATTCAAAAAGGCTCCTCCTTGTATATCGGCATTGATATTCAAGATGATAGTGAATTGGAGAGGGCGAATGAACTGTTCAATGAGAAGCAATATGGTGAGACGGGTATGAATGAATCACGCCTGGACAGTGAAAATACTCATAAGAAACAGATGGGCCTCACCATGTTCATTGTCGGTTTCCTCGGGCTGACCTTCCTCGTCACGTCTGGATGCATCCTTTATTTTAAACAAATGGATCAGACTGATGACGAGAAACCGAGCTATACGATTTTAAGGAAGCTAGGTTTCACCCAGGGAGATTTATTAAAAGGAATCCAGGCAAAACAGGCGTTCAACTTCGGCATACCATTGGCCATCGGCCTTCTGCACAGCTACTTCGCCGTAAAATCGGGCTGGTTCTTCTTCGGAACGGAATTATGGTGGCCAATGCTGGTTGTCATGGGGCTTTATACAGTCTTGTATTCCATATTTGCGATTCTATCGGTGATCCATTCAAAGAAAGTCATCCGGGAATCTCTTTAACAGAAGCGCAGGGTATTTGCCCTGTGCCTTCTTGTTTTTTGGTTCATTCAATTACCCTTCATCAAAAAACACCATATGCCTCATTTCGTTTCGGTAGTATTCAAGCCGATCCTCCAAAGTACCGGTATGAAACTCGAACTTGTGACCATCAGGGTTTGTAAAGTAAATCGACTTTTTGTCTCTTTTGTCTCTTGTACGGCCAGGGAGAATGTTTACCCCTAATGCTGTCAGTTTTTCATATGCCTCATCAAACTCTGCTTCGTCTATTGTAAAAGCAATATGCGTATAAGAATGATGAATTTCATTCCGTGGTATATCTGCTTCAGTATTGAGAGCGATCCAAATGCCATTTACGTCAAAGTAGGCGGTGCTCCGGCCTTTTACCAGCAGTCTGGCATTAAAGACTTTTTGATAGAATTCAATGGATGTCTCCAGATTTGCTACTGAGAAGAGCAAATGATTCACACCTTGTACTTGCATAATATCACCTCGCTTTCATTATTTAGTTCAACGCAAATCAATCTATTTCCTTCCGGGAATGAAGAAGTCCAAGTTCAATTCTTATGCGTAATTGAAATTTTGTAATAGTCCGAAACACCTCCTACCAATGTCTGATTGACCTATCAATGGTAAAAAAGTAGATTAATAGAGCAACCAAGTATTGAAGGGGGAACCGAGATGTCATTGAAAACAAAATTGTTAGCGGTTACATTGACCGGGACTTTAGCAGCGGGAGGCTTTGCAGGTATCAACAGCCTCACGCAAAATAACGGCCAGGCAGCGGCTAAGTCAACTGTATCAAAAGAGAATGTATCCCAAAAAGCGCCTAAGAACGTAATCGTTATGGTTGGGGACGGAATGGGAATTGGACAGATGGAAGTTGCTCGTCTGATGGAATACGGCAAAGAAGGCCGCTTACATATGGAGTCCCTGGAAAATGTGGCTTTGATGCATACTTATTCTGCCAATAATACAGTGACTGATTCTGCGGCAGCTGGGACGGCGATTGCAACTGGAACAAAGACAAACAACGAATCGATTGGCGTTGACGAAAACGGAAATGAAGTGAAGAGCATGCTTGATGCCTTCAAGGCACGCGGCAAGAAGGTCGGTGTCATTTCTAATAATACAGTAACCGACGCAACCCCGGCTGCTTTTACAGCGAGTGTCCCGAACCGTTGGAGCGGTCAAGCCGAGGTAGCTAAGCAAATGCTTGAGAATGAATATGATGTGCTTCTTGGCGGCGGCGGTTCCTATTTCGAGCCGAAACGTCATGACGGTGTTGATTTAGTGAAGAAGTTTGAAGAAAAGGGCTACACATATGTTACGGATCGTGATGAGTTGAATAGTGCTGGCACTCCTGACAAATTGCTTGGCCTGTTCCACAGTTCTTATATGAACTATAAAACAGATAAAGATGATGTAAACAGCAATGAGCCGACTTTGAATGAAATGACGGAAAAAGCGATTGATGTGCTTTCCAGTGACAAGGACGGATTCTTCCTGATGGTTGAAGGGGCGCGTATTGACCACGCTTCGCATGCTGCTGATTTCACAGGAATCTGGAAGGAAACGATTGAGTTCGATAACACCGTGAACGATGTGGTCGAGTGGGCTAAAAATCGCAACGATACGCTTGTTGTCGTATTGGCTGACCACGAAACGATGGGTATTTCTGCAACAGAAACACTGGATATCGAAGGATTAAAAGCCATTGACGTATCTCCGGAATTTATGGCTGGAAAGCTCGTTATTGAAAACGGTGCAGCTACGCCAGAAAGCATCAAGAGTGTATTCAAGGAGTACGCTAATATTGAATTGACTGATGTTGAAGTAGAAGAATTCCAGAATAATATCAAAGATACAGAAGGAAAAGTGTATGCAGCTTACAGAACAGGCTGGGAAATTGGTTCTGTCATTGCCAAGCACTATAAGGGAGGCGTAGTCGACAGAGCCGTGCGTGCGGAGAGCTCCACTGGCGGACATACAGGGAATACGGTTCCAGTGTTCGCAACCGGGCTTGGTTCAGAACGCTTTGAAGGTGTGCTGGACAACACGGATGTCATCAAGCTGATTGCAGAAGCGGCACGCCATGAATACGCTCATCCAGCAGGGAAGTAATTTTATAATATAGTATGGAAGACCAAGTCGGAGATGATTTGGTCTTCTGTAGTTTTAGTAAGATTTTACTTTACCCACAGATTCTTGACAGATTGCCTGTCTATGACTTATATTGAACTTACATTAATTGAATAGTTCTCCTAAAGGGGAGTAGCTTTTACAGCAGAGTCGTCATTTCGGAGGTTGCGTATCTCCCGGCTTTGTTGGCAACTTTGACGTTGTTAGCAAGACCTTTACCTTTTTGGTAAAGGTCTTTTTTGTTCTCTTAAGACCTTTACCATGTCTGGTAAAGGTCTTTTTCTATTTTTCAGGCCGGATACAGACGAATAAGGAACTATCAATCATAAAAGACTATTGAAAGGAGCTGAAACAAGATGAAAAAGAAGAAGGTCACTTTTGAGGAATTGCTGAAGGCCAACAGGCGTGAGCTTTTAGAGGACGAAAGACAGCTTGAGAAAATTGAGAAACGCATTGAAGCTAGACGTTTGGAACAAAAAACCGGAAATGCATCTTATTAATTTTAAAAGGGGGAAAAGCGATTGGAACTATCGATTTTATTGGAATACGGATGGGTATTGCTGCTGTTAATTGCTCTGGAAGGATTACTGGCAGCTGACAATGCATTGGTATTGGCAATCATGGTCAAACATCTTCCGGAAGAGGAGCGAAAAAGGGCCCTCTTCTACGGTCTGGCAGGGGCGTTTGTTTTCCGCTTTGCTTCTTTATTCATCATTTCTTTCCTGGTGGATGTCTGGCAGGTACAGGCAATCGGGGCATTATACCTGTTGTTCATTGCCATCAATCATATAGTAAGGAAGCTTTATTTTAAAAAAGCTGAAGATGGAAACAAGGATGATGAGAAAAAGAAATCAGGTTTCTGGGCAACTGTGTTCAAAGTAGAGCTGGCTGATATTGCTTTTGCGGTTGATTCAATCCTCGCAGCTGTGGCTTTGGCGATGACTTTGCCAAACACCAGACTTCCCGAAATTGGCGGAATGGATGGCGGCAAGTTCCTGGTCATTTTTGCCGGCGGGTTAATTGGCTTGATTATTATGCGTTTCGCTGCCAATCTCTTTGTAAAACTTCTCCAATCGAGACCTGGCCTTGAGATCGCCGCGTTTGCGATTGTTGGCTGGGTAGGGGTGAAACTGGCTGTATTAACGCTGGGACACCCTGATATTGGAGTCATATCCTACGAATTCGCCCACTCAGTTGAATGGAAGCTTTTCTTCTATACCGTCCTTATTGGCATAGCAGCAGCTGGCTGGTTCATGACGAAGGAGAAGCCGGAAAAGCAGGTTGTCTAAATATGGGGTATTCTTAAGTTATAGAAAATCAATGATTTTTTGATAGTGGCTGGTATTCCCATGAGGGTTGAAGACTGTTTAGCTGAGATGCTTCGAATGACATGTTGTTTCAATTTTTATGATACAATCATAGAAAAGTAAATTTGGAGGTCGATCCCTTTTGGGAACCGAAATATTTGTGTTATTGATCCTGATTGTCCTGAATGCATTTTTTGCGGCATCAGAGATTGCGTTAATATCGTTAAATGATAATAAAATTAAATTGATGGCAGAAAGCGGAGATAAAAAGGCGAAAATGCTGGATAATCTGACATCAGAACCAAGCCGGTTTTTGGCGACAATCCAGATTGGCATCACGCTGGCAGGTTTCCTCGCGAGTGCGTTCGCAGCCGAAAGCTTTGCCGGAAGGATGGCAGGACTTTTAAGCGAATTGGGCGTACCTCTTTCCCAGAGTATGCTTGAATTGGTTTCTGTCATCACCATTACATTGATGTTGTCTTATTTTACACTCGTGTTGGGAGAATTGGTTCCAAAGCGGCTTGCGCTTCAAAAAGCAGAACCGATTGCGATGTTTGCTGCAGCACCTTTAACGTTCTTATCCAAGGTGTCGTCTCCATTCGTAAAGTTATTGACACTATCCACTAATGGAATTGTCAGGCTGTTCGGAGTCGATCCGAATGCGGAAGAGGAGAATGTGACAGAGGAAGAAATCCGGATGATGGTGGATGTCGGCAGAGAAAAAGGGACCATACAGGATTCGGAAAAAATAATGATCAACAATATTTTCGAATTCGATAATAAGACGGTCTCTGACATCATGACCCACCGGACCAATATCGTCGCACTTTCAGCTGACACCAGCCTGAAAGAGACTGTGCAAATTGTCAACAGAGAAAAGTACACGAGAATGCCTGTATATGAAGGGAGCATTGATCAAATCATTGGTATCCTTCATACGAAGGACTTAATTCCCTTCATTGAATGCGCTGACCAGGAAGAGTTCGACCTGAGAGGCATGCTCCGTGAACCAAGTTTTATCCTGGAATCGATGAAGCTCGATCAGTTGTTCAAGGTTATGCAAAAGAGCAATATCCATATGGCAGTTGCCATTGATGAATACGGGGGAACGGATGGGATTGTGACAATTGAGGACCTGATTGAGGAAATTGTCGGCAATATATTCGATGAGTATGATGAACCGGAACTTGACATTGCTGAGATCGAACAGGTTGATACGAACCAATATTTAATGGATGGTACCCTCAATTTGTATGAGGTGGAAGATGTCTTAAAGGTAGAACTTCCTAAAGAAGGCTATGATACGTTAAGCGGGTTCGTACTTGGTCATCTTGGATATATTCCTGGCCCTGATGAACATCCAGAAATTGAATTTCAGGATATTGTGTTTACTGTCGATGAAATGGATGACAGAAGAATCGCCCGTGTAAACGTTAGAATCAAGGATTCCTCCACAGTAACAGAATAATCCGTTGACCAATTGGCTTGGAAAATGGAGCCTCGGATGCGAAAAAGGAATATGTACACAGCAAGCACAGGGGAGTTCATCCTCTGTGCTTTTGTATGTTAATTTTCTGGACTGGGGCCTGAATTGGTTTGAATTTTTATCCAGGTGTTTCCAAGTCGCGGAAATTTATGGTGAGTTCGCGGAAATAAATTGGATTTCGCGGAATTGGCAGCCCTTTTCGCGGGAATAGTCTCTAACTTCGCGGAATAACCTGGAAAATCACCTCATCAGAAAAGGATTATCATATTTTTTGTTGAATTCTTTCTCGTTAGTTGGTTCTTTTTTAATGAAGGGAGGATTTCCTATGGTATTTGATGCTATCAATAGAACAATCATCACTGAAAGGTTGATACTGAGGTTGTTTCAGGAATCAGATGCGCCGGCTGTCACCAGGTTGTGCAATAACTACAATCTTTATAAAAGTACATTGAATCTGCCATATCCGTACTCGCTTAAGGATGCTTTGGGATGGATTTCGCGTCATGAGGAGAATTTTGAAGGTGATCGATTTTATGAGTTTGCTGTAACCGACAGGGAAAGTGGTGAGTTATACGGAGCAGTTGCCCTATCCAATAACCAGAGATTCAGCAATGGGGAGATCGCCTATTGGGTCGGAGAGGATTACTGGGGAAAAGGTTATGCGACCGAGGCAGCACAGGCTGTGGTTAAGTTTGCCTTTGAGGTAAAGGGCTATCATAAGGTTTATGCACGTTATTTTCAATCAAATCCAGCTTCCGGAAAAGTCATGGAAAAACTGGGCATGAAGGAAGAGGGTATTTTAATTGATCAGATCAAGAAAGAGGACCAATTTGAAGACCTTGTCTGTTATGGAATCGTCAATTCAGCTGGATGATTTGTTTTGAAGGGAATGAGGCGGAGATGAAGGGGAATTTAAAAGCATTTAAGTATGCAGGTGTATTTTTGACCTTGCTCGGAGTGATTTTGACATTTTTCAGCGTATCGTTTGGTACATCAATGGCTGACTCCTGGCTGGCTAGTCGCGGAGGGGCGGATACAGGGTATTATCTTATTGTGGTCACTGGGTACATCAATGCCTTTGTAGTCGCTGGAGGAGTCACACTGGGCTTCGGGCTCCTCATGACTAGCCTGGCAACGTACAAAATTATGAAACATCATGAGGACTAAAGCATGGGGTCTTACCTGTGCTTGTTTTTTTGGCCTTACCCTTTAGTGTGATAAAATGGGCTGCAAAGAGTTTTAAGGAGGAAGTAAAATGAAAAAGCTGCCTATTAATGAAAATGGATTAAATGCTTCACAGCTTGTTTTTGGATGCATGGGGCTTGGCGGAGGCTGGGACAGAAGCCCGATTGAACCGCAACATGTCAAGCAGGCGCACGAGGCGGTGGAAGTTGCGCTCGCGTCAGGAATCAATATGTTTGACCATGCCGATATTTATACATTGGGAAAGGCGGAGACTGTTTTCGGACAGGTTTTAAAAGAAAAACCAGGACTTCGCGAGGAAATCATCATCCAATCGAAATGCGGCATACGATTCGGTGATCAGGAATCGGGCCTGCCTGGAAGGTACGATTTTTCAAAATCCTACATACTTGATAGTGTGGATGGAATCCTTTCAAGACTTGGTATTGACTACCTGGACATCCTGTTGCTGCATCGTCCAGATCCTTTGATGGAACCGGCCGAGGTGGGTGAAGCCTTTCATCAGCTAAAAGCTTCAGGCAAAGTACGTTCATTCGGCGTTTCCAATATGAGCGCGGGCCAAATCAGAATGCTGCAAAGGCACACCGATGAAAAAATCATCGTCAATCAGCTGGAAATGAGCCTAAATAAAATTGGCTGGATTGATACAGGTGTCCATGTCAATCAGGAGGCTGCACGCCAGAACACTTTCCCAGAAGGGACGCTGGAATTTCTGCAAATGGAAGGAATCCAGATTCAATCATGGGGTTCACTTGCGAAAGGACTATACACTGGAAAAAATATCGAAAATGAAAGCGAGAGTGTCAAGCAGACTGCGGCCATGGTTCAAAAGCTGGCCGAAGAGAAGCAAACCACCCCAGAAGCAATCGTGCTCGCCTGGCTGATGAGGCACCCTGCATCCATCCAGCCTGTCATCGGCACGGTGAATCCAGCACGGATCAAAGCATGTGGAGACGCAGTCAACATCACTCTAAGCCGTGACGAATGGTACTCATTGTATGTGAGTTCACGCGGAGTGAAATTGCCTTAGTAAAATGAAAAACAGGGATGGTTACGAGGTCTGGAAAACCTTTACCGTCCCTGTTTTTTTGTTGCGATGGAGAGAGTAAAGGCGGACTATAGGCGCCCTTATGAGATAAAAAAACGATGCATAAGGGTCTCTATAAGCGAGAACGGGACCCTTATGAGACAGGAAGCTCATACATAAGGGTCTCTATGAGCGAGAACGGCACCCTTATGAGACAGGAAGCCGCTTATAAGGGTCTCTATAAGGGAGAAAGGCACCTTATGTGATAAGAAATCCAAGCATAAGGGCCCCTTTAAGGGAGAACGGCACCCTTATGAGACAAGAAGCCGCTTATAAGGGTCTCTATAAGGGAGAACGGCACCCTTATGAGACAAGAAGCTCGAGCATAAGGGTCTCTATAAGCGAGAAAGGCACCCTTATGAGACAAGAAGCTCGAGCATAAGGGTCTCTATAAGCGAGAAAGGCACCCTTATGTGATAAGAAATCCAGGCATAAGGGTCTCTATAGACAAGAACGAGACCCTTATGAGATAAGAAACCCACGCATAAGGATCTCTATAGACAAGAACGGCACCCTTATGTGGTAAGAAATCCAAGCATAAGGGCCCCTTTAAGCGAGAACGGGACCCTTATGAGACACGAAGCTCAAGCATAAGGGTCTCTATAAGGGAGAACGGCACCCTTATGAGACAAGAAACTCAAGCATAAGGGTCTCTATAAGGGAGAACGGCACCCTTATGAGATAAGAAACCCACGCATAAGGATCTCTATAGACAAGAACGGCACCCTTATGTGGTAAGAAATCCAAGCATAAGGGCCCCTTTAATCGAGAACGGCACCCTTATGTGAAAAGAAACCACGCATAAGGGTCTCTATAAGCGAGAAAGGCACCCTTATGAGATAAAAAACCCACGCAATAGGGTCTCTTTAAAAGGGTTAAAAAGAGAGTAACCGTAATTTCCGGCATTCTATATAACTTATACTTATCGATATTGATTAAAAACATTAAATTTCCTTATTTCGAAAACAGAAATATAATGAAGTAAGGAGGTGTTAAAATATGGATTATATCATTCTCTTTTTCATTGGTATTTTAGCGACTACAATCGGAACTTTGGCGGGAGGAGGAGGCTTAATCAGCTTGCCTTCGATGCTTGTTTTGGGAATCCCGGTGCATTCGGCGATTGCCGCCAATAAGGTTTCGAATACCATCAGCTCCTTCTCGAGCTTTTTCCATCTTTATAGGGAAAAGAAAATCACCTTTAAGGAATCATTCTGGGTTATCCCTGTCAGTCTGATGGGCGGGGTCAGTGGAGGGTTCATTGCTTCGAAAATCTCGAGTGACGATATGTATATCGTAGCCATCAGCTTACTTATTTTTGCATTTTTTGCTTCGTTTCTGGGGAAGGGGAATTTGTCAGGGGACCAGCCCTTAAAGCCTTCAGGTAAAAGTGTTCCAGGGTTATATGCAATTGGTATTTATGATGGACTTTTTGGGCCGGGACAGGGGACGCTGATGCTTTATTTGTTTGGTTCTTTGAACATCGCCTATATTCGGGCGGTAGGATATGTCCGCCTTGCCACGTTTTCAAGCTGTTTGGGTGCGGCGATTACTTATATATCAACAGGAGCTGTGATCTGGCCTTTGACTCTTGCCTTAATGGCGGGATCAGTGACAGGAGCCCAGATTGGAGTCAGGATTGCCAGCAAGCTGAACCCCCGCTATGTAAAACCGATACTGCGGGTGATGACATTGGCTCTTGTTTTGCAGATTTTTTTGGAAAAGGCAGTATGAAGGGTACTTTAAAAAGTGAGCAAGTCTGTTTTTTCCCTGAGAAAATGGTTAAACGAACGGTCCTTGTGTAAACCACGTGAACCGTTTTTTCATTTTAAAAGAAACATAGTTATTCATGTGCCCAAATCACCATCCCTCGCATATATTTATAGTAAACTACAATTTTATATACAGCGAGGTGATGACAACATGTTTTCTGTTACGGGAATGCAGGGGTTTGAGTTGTTTTCAGCTGAGCATCTGGTTACCCTGGGACTTTTCTTTGCTGTGTGCCTTGTACTGGTGTTGTTCAGAAGGCAAATCAGGCCGCACAAGAATGTTTTAAAATGGGTCATTTTTTGGACTCTGGTGGCATGCCAGATTTCACATCAATCCTGGCTGATCCTGACAGGCCAATGGCAGATCGGTGACCTTCCTCTGCAACTGTGTTCGATGAGTTCCTTCCTGGCGATGTATGTATTTTTGCGGCAGGACATAAAAGGATTTTATGTACTTTATTTTATTGGCTCACTGCCCGCGATCTTAGCGATGGTGACGCCTGAAATGATCTATACCTTTCCTCATATCGACTATATCGAGTATTTCCTCAATCACTCAGCCATTCCGATTGCCGTATTGTATTTCATCCTGTTTGAAGGCTACAGAATCCCCCGTAAAGCCATTCTATTCGCTTATCTTGTTGTGAACACTGTTGCTGTTCCAATCTTCATCTTCAATTTCATGTTTGATACAAATTTCTTCTATCTTGCCAGTCCAACTGAATCCAAAACCATCCTATCCTTTTTCGGAAACGGCATCATGTACTATTTGAACCTAGAGGTGGCCGCGCTGATTGTGTTCAGCATCTCCTATACCCCAATGTGGCAACTGATCAAAATGGAAAACAGGAAGCGGTTAAGGACTTTAAATCCGTATAAGTAGAGAAGATCTTACTTTAGTGGAATTTCTGAAATAGCCTCCAATCACCTTACCTCAGTAGGGTGATTTTTTTATAGAAAAATATGGTGAAAATATCCTGTTTTTTAACGGTACAACCATTTGAAAAAATTGCAGTGACCTGTGGAGACTTTTTATTAGAGTTAATCAGGCTAAAAAAGGTTTTAAATTGGTGTTTTAGTTTTCAATAAGCGTATAATTCCTCCTATCAAAATCGTTTTACATAATGAGTGAATTAAAGGAGGTAGCTATGGAAAAATCAAAAGAAGACCAAATGTTATCATTTTCAGAGAAGAATCGTGAATTGAGGGCTGAGTTTAATCAAATTATTGAAGAATTCAGAGGTGACTTATGGAGTTATTGCCGCTATCTAACCGGGTCTCCATGGGATGGTGAAGACCTCTTCCAGGATACGATGGTTAAAGCCTTCGGCAGTATCTATCAACGCTGGCATCCTACAAATCCAAAGTCTTATCTGTATAGAATTGCTACAACCACTTGGATTGATCAATGTCGAAAACAAAAGCGCATTGTTGGGTATCTAGAAGAAGAGGATGTCGAGGCAGAACATACAACCGAAAGCTTTGATGCAGAAGAGGCTTTAGAGTATCTTTTAGAATTGTTTAATCCTCGTCAAATAGCCGTATTCCTCCTGAAAGAAGTTTTTGCATTTACAGCAAAGGAAGTGGCAGGCATGGTTCATACTACACCCGGTGCTGTATATGCAACCGTGAGGAGAATGCACAATCAACTAGCTGACAATCCCATTCGAGAAAAAACTTATCGTCTTCCTTCTTTTGATAAAGCAACTAGGAACACAGTTATACAAGCTTATTTAAAAGCATTAAATGAGGGAGACGTTGATAAAGTTTTAGAACTCACGAGTGAAAGAGCACAGAATGAGGTTCCAATGGGATTTCAAGAGTTTTCAAGAGAAGAAATGCGCTCTGGTTCCATGCGGTTTGGCCTTCCTGGCTTCCGATCAGAGGAATATTTCCTTTGGGGTAAAAATGTTATTGTCGTTTTCTTTGAAACAGAAGACGGGACTAGGATGATACATGACATACAATACCAAGAAGTTGAGAACGATAAAATTGTGTATTATCGAAGTTTTTATTTTTGCAAAGAATTTATCTTTGCTGCTGCAGAAGAGTTAGGGGTTCCTCCTCAATTAGATAAGCCAGTAGTCAATTGGTGTTCATAAGTGTATAAAGAATAAAAAACCACACATAGTTCATGTAATCAAGGGTGCATTGACCCCATAGGATAAGCCGCCATATGTTGAACTCCTTATTGAACAAACTGGGCAGGATACGCTCAATAATAATGAAGATATTTAGATCATTAATAAAAATAGTATTTTAATTTTAGAGCCTGTTTGAATGTCCCAAACAGGCTTTAATTCTGGCTAAAGTTACTCTATACGAAGAGCAACTATGTCACGGCAGTCGACAAATAAAGTGGTACCTTGCTCTTGTTCTTCGTCTCTAAATGTTGCACAGCAAGTTCTATTACTAAGTCTTAAGAAGATTACATCTTCTAATACTTTACCACCAGATAAAAATACGTCTACTTCTGTCCCTGGTTGTAACTTGTTTAGTATATTACAAGCACATTTATCACATCTGCTGCGTCTCGAACTTGTCCTATTTTCATGACTATCATTAGAATCACAGTATTCACACACTCTCTTTACCCCCTTCCATTTATTGAATTTCTTGCACTATCAATATATGTGAAGAAAAAGATGGTGTATAAACAAGTCCCCTGATTGAATGGCACATTTTATTTTGATCATGAAAACCAAGTTTAAATTATAGATAAACTCTAAGAAACAATAGGTATTACATATGGAACCTTAGAGAGTTTGAATTTGTGTATGCAGAGGATGGGAGGCTGATAGAACTTGCGAGTAAGTAAAATTAGCAAACCATATAGAAATTAATATTTTAGGTTCTTATTTAGTTGAAACACCCATATTTGAAACCTGAAGGACGGATCTCAAGTATAAACAAGAATTCCATAGAAGCTATTTCGAAGGAGTTGAAAAAGAGCTTTCGAATACTATCTCACTTTTTAGACTCTGAAGAACGAATACAAAATAAAAAGGTACTTCACTATAGTGAAGGCACCTTTACTATTTAATCCCAGATTTGTATTCGTGGAACTCCTGCAGTTCTTAAATAATCCAATAGCTGACCAGTGTGAATTGATTCGTGGTAGGCAATACGGAGAAGCATATCCCCCAAGTCTCTTATGTATCCTGAATCAGAGCGGTCTATCTTTATATTAGTTAAATCTTCCTCAGAAAATGACTTAATTGTGTCGAGGAACTTATTACGATATGGTTTTACAAACTCCAATTCCGCGCTTACTGTAGTGAAAGGCCTATTTTCGAAAGGTGAAGTAAACCCTGAAAGACTCCCTCTATTAATGAGTGCTAGGTGATAATAATGTTCGCTTTCCAGAACATGCCTGATCATTTCTATGCAATTCATGGCTTCATCATCAGGCTTCCATTTTAGTTTTTCCTCAGGTATTGATGTCCACACCTTAATGCTTCTTCTTCGAACTTCATTAAAGTTTAAAATAATTAGGTCAATTGAATTCAAAAAGAACCCCTCCCTTAATAGTCATAAATAAATAATACACGAATATATGTTCTGGCGGAACTATTTGTTGAAGTTTATTAGAAATTATATTAAAGAATGATAACGATGTACTTGTGATAGAGGGTATTCAAGCACTGTATTGTATAATGTTTTTAAGAACAAACGGTGCAGGATAGTTTAATAAGAAACGTAAAAAAACAATATTGACAAACCCATATAATTCCAATAAAATCTTGTTAATCTTATAATAATGGCTATGATGAGAAAAGTAGTTTTGATTATTATTTTTAGAGAGCTCCAGTCGGTGGGAAGGAGTAATAATAATCTTAATGAATAAAGACTCGGAGCTTCGCACGGATCTATAACTTATAGTGATGCAGCGACGGTATCTCCCGTTAAAGAGATAGGGTATTCAGTTTATTTTATAAGTTGCAGTACCCGAAGAGGTTGGTATGGTGACATAACAACAAACTGAGGTGGTACCGCGAAATTATACTCTCGTCCTCAAGAATTATTTCTTGGGGGTGAGAGTTTTTTTATTGAACAAGGTTGAATAGATCTTATTTTGTAAAATTCGAGAGGAGACCTTATATGAACCCTTTGTTACTAGACGTTCCGATACAATTAGAAACTGAAAGACTAATTCTTCGAGCTCCGCTTCAAATTGGTGATGGGAATATTGTCAACCAGGCAATTAGAGATTCCTTCATTGAGCTAAGGGTATGGTTACCATTTGCCCAAAAACTTCCTACTGTGCAAGAAACAGAAATTAACTTAAGGAATGCCCATTTAAATTTTTTGAAAAGACAAAGCTTTCGTTACCTAATCTTCCATAAGGGTACCAATGATTTTATTGGAACAACCAGCCTTCAGGGAATTGACTGGGATATTCCTAAAGGTGAAATAGGATACTGGATTAATACCAGATTTAGTGGTAATGGATATATGACAGAGGCCGTAAATGAGTTAACAAACTTTGGACTTAATCAATTAAAATTTAGAAGAATTGAAATAAGATGTGAATCTACTAATTTTAAGAGTCGTGCAATCCCAGTAAAACTAGGTTTTGTATTTGAAGGTACTTTAAGGAATGGTGATTTATCCGCAGATGGCAGCAAGCTAACTGATACCAGTATATATTCGGTAATAAAGTGAATTTGTGAAAAGTTATACTTAAACCATAGCGTTAGTTGGTCTGCGAGGTATATGGGCTTTTTTATTTCCTTTATTAAACATACAGTGCAGGTATTTAAATAGAATTTAGGAGTTTTACCAATGGAAATAAATTATAAAATATCCGTTATTTATGTTGATAATGGAGCTAGCTTGTTATATTTTGTACCAGTTTATGATGCTGATAGAGGCATTATAGAAATGGACACATATTTCGAGCTGGGCAACCAGGCATCGGATGAAGAATTAGAAAGTACTACTATTAAAACATTAGAAATATGTCATACAGAGGAACCCGATATAAAAAGAGCGCCTCCTATTCAGCAAATTAAGAAATCTAAAAGTTATAGAAAAGCAACTGAAAATATAAAGATGGTTGAAGTATTATGGGATAAAGATGAAGGATATAGTGTAGGGTATTTTGAGAGGGGTAAAAGTGGATACTTCTCCCTTTTGGACCGTATCTATTTGGGAGGGACTGTAAACAAAGGGCAGTTTGCAAACGCAATCAGAAAGGCACTGGAACTGGCAAGATAATTATGCAGCATTAATTGACCCAAAATGTTTGTGACGATCCAGAAGGATGAACAGCCTATAGTTTGATAACAAAACCGCGCTATTTTCTCTCCGTCCCCGCAGGACTTTGAAGGTCTTCCAGACTCCTCCCGCGCACGACCGAAAGCGCGGTTTTTGCGCTGTTAGGAGGAGTCATTGAGCTTTCCGCTCCAACCAACTTGGTTAAATACCAACATTGCTCTTTGACATACTTTTTTAAAAAAGAAATAGCACCCATTTTAAACATGCGAATATACTTTTTCAAGAGTATTAGGTAAGGAGCTAACCAAATGAAGGTGAATATTTTCCAGGGACATAGCCCTGTGCTGCCAAGCTCGAATGTAAATATTGTCATTGATGTAATACGGGCTTTTACGGTTGCCCACTACGCCTTCCTCGGGCACGCAAAGGAAATCATCCTTGTTGGAAGCAGTGAGGAGGCCTTCCTTTTGAAAACGAAATATCCCCGCTATTTGCTTGCCGGCGAAACAATGGGGTTGCCAATTGAAGGGTTCGACCTTGATAACTCGCCGAGAAGAATGGCAGAGGCGGATGTAGCCGGAGAGACACTTGTCCAGAAAACAACAAACGGTGTCCGTGCTACTTTAAACGCCTTGGAGGCCGACGCGGTGTTTGTTACCGGCTTTTCAAACGCCAGAAAAACGGCGGAATTCATCAAGAAGAGCTGGAGCAGGGATTCAACAGTGAATATTATTGCTTCCCACCCCGATGGAGATGATGACCTTGCCTGCGCTGAATATATCAAGTCCATACTTCTTGGCTTAGAGTCCCTCTCAAAGGAGGAAGCCATTCGCAGAATTAAAGGCTGCCAGGCTGCCCAGAAGTTTTTCGATCCTTGCAAGCCGCAGTTTGATCGTCAAGATATCTCCTATTGCGTAAAGGAGCTCTCAGGGGATTTTGTCATGTATGTCGATTGCTCAGAGGAACTTCCAAAGATAGTGAGGTTGAAGTTAAATGAATTACACCGGATTGATTTTACCCAAAAGAGAATTAAAACCTCGAACTAAAGGATTAACCATACTTATAGACAACGGCATCCCTGAAGCACTGTTTAAAGACACAATCAAAAGCGCAGCAGGCATTGTCGATTTTGTCAAATTCGGCTGGGGTACCTCCGTTGTTTCGGCGAGCCTTGACAACAAAATTTCCTGTCTTAAGGACAACAATGTCCACTACTTCTTTGGCGGAACCCTTTTTGAAAAATTCCTCAGTCAAGGTAAATTGGATGAGTACTACTCCTACTGCAAGCGTTTCGGCTGCTTGTATATAGAGATTTCAAACGGCACTTTTCCTATAACAAATAGGGAAAAAGCTTCGCATATCTCCGATTTTTCCAAGGAGTTTACAGTTTTTAGCGAGGTTGGCAACAAGGATACCGGAGTTACTGAAACGTCATCGCAGTGGATTGAGTATATTCTTGAAGATTTTGAAGCCGGAGCAAATAAAGTCATTACCGAGGCACGGGAAAGCGGAACAAGCGGCATCTGTAAGGCGGATGGGAAAATGAGGCTCGACATAGTTAACAAGATTATCAATTCTGGCATCACTCTTGATAATTTGATATTTGAAGCACCGAACAAAAAAATGCAGACCACCTTCATTAAGCTAGCAGGACATAATGTTAATCTTGCCAACATTCCATTCAGCGATGCAATTGGGCTGGAAACATTAAGACTGGGGCTTCGATCCGATACATTTTTCTTAGCTGAGGAGGCAGTTAAATGAGAGAAACAAATAAAGTGTTCCACCTGGCAATCCCATGCAAGGACCTAGATGAAACGGTGGACTTTTACGAAAAGCTTGGCTGCCGGCTTGCCCGTCGGTACCACGACCGCGTAACTTTTAACTTCTTTGGCGACCAGGTCGTCTGCCATCTTAACCCCGATAATATCGACCTGACACCTAAAATGTATCCGCGCCATTTTGGAGTCACTTTTTTGAGCAGGGAGGATTTTGATGAGGCACTAGAGCATGCAAACAGCCATGGCCTTCCTTTCTTCCAGGAGCTTATGGTCCGTTTTCCTGGCAAAAAGGAAGAGCATGTCACCTTCTTCCTGATTGATCCAGCAAACAACCTTCTTGAATTCAAGTACTACCATGACGAAGGAATGGTTTATTGAATATTAGCGGCTTCCTTTGGGAGGCCTTTTCTTTTTCCAAAAAAGCTGGTAAATTCCTTTTCTGCCTTAATTTAAATGTCTTGCTAATACGAAAAATTAAGGTGAGGGGTTCGGTGAGGCCATTTACATTAAAAAACAACGGTTAATAAAGCTAACCGTTGTAAGTTATGATTTTCTATCAACGTGAAAAGAAAACTTTTTCTCCTAAATGGGTGATTGTTCTTGAGTTTCTTTTACCAATACATTCTCAATATAATCTTTTCCCCATTCATACATCGCATCTAAAATGGGTAAAAGGCTTTTTCCATGCTCAGTTAATGAGTATTCCACTTTTGGCGGGACGACAGGGTACACTTCACGATGTATGATTAAATGGTCTTCAAGTTCCCGTAACTGGTTGACAAGCATTCTTTGGGTAATCCCTGGCATAAGGGCCTTTAATTCACCAAATCGTTTCGTTCCTTCCTTGCCTAAATGCCATAAAATCAACATTTTCCATTTTCCACCAATTACTGAAAGTGTTAATTCTTTTTCACAGTTAAAATTTTTCTCTCCTAAATTTGGCATTCATATCACCTTCCCCTTAATGTATCCAATAGTATACTTTTTATCACTATATGCGAATAAAGTGCGTACTTTTTAATTCGTAACAGAGTTAGTATACTAAGAAACGTGCTGTTAAGTAAATAGAATTTAAAACAAGCATTTACACCTATAAAATGACACTTATCAGCCACAGCATAATATAAATTACATCATGAAGGAGCGAACATAAATGAAATTACAATTAGCATTAGATCTTGTCGATATCCCAGGAGCTATTGAAGTCGTGAAAGAAGTGGAAGAGTTTATTGATATTGTGGAAATAGGTACACCTGTCGTTATCAATGAAGGTCTTAAAGCAGTAAAGGAAGTGAAATCTGCATTTCCAAACTTAACTGTATTAGCTGATTTAAAAATTATGGATGCAGCTGGGTATGAAGTAAGCCAGGCATCCGAGGCAGGGGCTGACATCATAACAATTCTTGGGGCAGCTGAAGACGAGTCCATAAAAGGGGCAGTAGAAGAGGCGAAGAAACAAGGAAAACAAATTCTTGTAGATATGATTGCAGTTAAAGATATTACTGCACGTGCCAAGGAATTGGACGAGCTTGGTGTTGATTATATTTGTGTACACACAGGATACGATCTGCAAGCTGTAGGAAAAAATTCCTTTGAAGATCTGCATACCATTAAGAGTGTTGTCAAAAACGCCAAAACTGCCATTGCTGGTGGAATCAAACTAGAAACACTTCCAGAAGTTATTAACGAACACCCTGACCTCATCATTGTAGGCGGAGGAATCACAGGTAAAGAAGATATAAAAGCTGTTGCTCAAAAAATGCAGGAATTGATTAAACAAGGTTAAATAAACTATGAATACTACTCAATATTTAGCCAAAGTTGTTCAAGAATTAAGTAGGGCGGCCTACTTAATTTCTGATGAACAAGCAGAGAAATTAGTAAACCAGATTCTAGAATCAAAAAAAATCTTTGTCGCCGGTGCTGGCAGATCCGGATTTATGGGGAAAGCCTTTGCCATGCGAATGATGCACATGGGAATTGATGCCTATGTGGTAGGTGAAACCGTAACAGCCAACTTAGAAAAGGGCGATTTATTAATTATCGGATCTGGTTCGGGAGAAACCAAAACATTGGTTGCCTTTGCCGAAAAAGCGAAAAGCTTAGGAGGAAAAGTCGCGGCTATCACCATTTCTCCCGAATCTACAATCGGAAAAATAGCTGATTTGATTGTTGAATTACCAGGAGTAACGAAAGATCAATCTGCAGGTGACTACAAGACCATTCAACCAATGGGATCTCTATTTGAGCAAACGACGTTGTTATTTTATGATGCCGTCATCTTGCGCTTTATGGAGAAAAAAGGCCTGGATTCTAATGAAATGTATGGTAAACATGCTAATCTCGAATAGAAAATAACTTATAGAAAAAGACCACATTTTTTAATTGTGGTCTTTTCTGTATTATCTCCCTATATTTTATAATTAAAAGTCAAAAAGTTGTTGCAAAAATATTCTCCTATCAAGCTTATCAAATCGACTTATCCCCCTCCTCGTGACAGTTTAATAAGTTCGTGAAATCAAAGAAGAAACCGGATTAGCAAGATAGTTAGCCACTTAGGAATGTCTATTCAAATACTGGATCTTTTAAATTGTACGATGGCATAACTGATGTTCCTACTCAAGTTATTTTTGGTTTCGTATGTCACGTGTTGGTGGGCAGTTAGCTGTATCTCAAGAAACCTTTGGCAGTATCGATGGGGAGCGAAAGATCAAGTTCTTCACTTGGTATAACGGTGTATTACGTTGGTTTGCTGATGTTTCCCAAAGCCAAGATATTATATTTATAATAGCTGACTGTAAAGTTATGTACTTAAACGGGTGTATTGTATAAAGCAGAATATCGTGAAATGATATTCTGCTTCTGAGAAAAATTTTATTCTCCTTGGGCACCGTTTGTAGTCACTCTTCGAACGTGGTTATCTTCAAAATTGTTTTGACGAGCTTTCTCCACTTTATCATTTAAAAGTTCCTTTTGGTCTACCTGTGATGAAGGTGTCTGCTTATCTTTGGACATTAATGTTCCTCCTTTGTTAAAAAATTGCCTACCTTCTTATTTTGCGGTCCTTTTTAAAAAATAATCATAGAAAATTTAATTGTGAATAAATAGACTAAAAATGGGTTGAAGATCGAATTCCGGCAATCAGATCTTGTTTTTCGTTGGTCAACTAACGGTGCAGGTAGTTTAATAAAGACAATAACTTCTACTACTGGGCTGCTATGTAGATTTTATTGGTGGAAAACCCTGTCTTAAAAACTGCACGTAAAAGATTGTTACGCACACCTTGTTGAATTCGCTTGTTCAGCAGAATTACGTGAATATATTTCATCTGATTATAAAAAAATGCACGCAGGTTCTGGTGTCCGGTGCATCTTTTTTAATATCTCAAACTATCCTTCTATTTCCCCTCATTCATCTTCTCCATTACCACTTTGGTTTCATTGTGAAATATAGCAGGCTTCTCTTGGCGAATGATTACAAATGTTATGAAATAGGGAATAATACTAGCCACATGAATACCAGCACTAACTGCTGAATATGCCTCAAACACGGAATCTACATGTTGCTCCCCTAAAAAGACGATGGTAAGGAAATATGAAACAAGATAAATCGCTTGGAGGGTTCCCCAATGGATGAGAGTTTTCCAATACTTTATTTCACTTAGGCGATAGAGAAAGAGAATATAGGAACTCATCGTAATGATATATGGGATGACTCCAAGAAACCAAATAGATTGAAAATGTATTGTACCCATTTCAACCAAAGTAAAAACTGTCATGGTAAAGATAAACTGAATAATAAAAAGGAGCCAAATGGGATAAGAAATTCGCATTATTTTCTTTTGCTGTATCACTTTTTGCCAATAGTCATCTGTCTCTTGGTTTGGGCTTTCAGAGCTGTATCCTAATGAGAATGCTTCTATGTTTAACAAGTCACCTTTGAAGTCTAATGGAGCTGTTTTTAATTCATTCTCAAATAAAGAAAGAATTGCATCACCGGGAACTAAATCAATCTGTCTGTCTGTATATTCTAAGGGAAGCCCTAATTTCTGAAGTCTTAAAAGTAATTGGTTCATTGCATTGATCTCGAATTCAGTATGTTTTAACAGGTAAGGATGAAACTCTTGACCGTCTTTATAGATTAAGTGAATGACCGGATAAATTAAGTATTTATGTTTTATATGATTTTCTCGAACTCTTATTATTTTACGTGAGACTACGATTCGACATATGTGAGAGAATGGGATTAATCCCTCGTCATAGGTATCTTTTCCGTTTAAAAAGCGTTTATAACGGAAACCAGTCTCATTAATCTCATACTCATACATTTGGTTTCCCGTCTTTAGCATGTCTATAAAATACGATAAGACTCCATATACAAGAAATAGTACAAGCGGAATACCAGTTACCATCGCTGATATGAACATTGTTTCTTCCCCATTTAAAAATAGGAAGGGCGCTATAAAATAAAATACACCGAACCCCAATACGATGAGGACGCCTACGATACTGAGGCACCATTGAAGGACTCCATTTTTATTTTTATAAATAGTTGTAGTTGGTTGTTGAATTTGTGACAACATGATCACCTCATAGTATATTTCGGATTCCATAAATGGAATATATACTATTTTTACGATTAAAAAGGGATTTGGTTCCGTAAATAATGCGGTAGATAGATCTATTAAGTGCTTCTGGTTCTAAAATAGAGATTTCCTATAGGATTGAAACATTACCTCGGAAAGGAGAGATAAAAAATAAAAGGTGAATAACATAACGGAACCTCAAGTAGCTGTAATACAATCACTTATGGAAAACCATCGTTGTAGAAATGGCACTGTGGAATCAGAAAATATAATCTTTACGCTACTTTATAATTTTTAATTATTTACTTTTTTTATTTTAGGAAAATTAAATGAATGAAAATTTAATCATGGATTTCGTATTGATACAGATGCATGGGTGCTAATGTTCCAGAAAGAATACGTAAAAAAAGCTTGGAGAATCCAAGCATTTTTTTTTGCTAATTTACTTACCGAATGCGGGTCAATTCTATTTGAATACCCCGGCTAATTCGAATTCTGCCTGAAAACCGAAACTGGGAGGCTTGCTGAAGAAGGTGCTTATTTTCAAAGACTTTCAGGGTTCTCCTCAACCAATTTGGTGTAAATAACAGTACGTTCTGCTCGTTCGGTTGTTTCGGGGTCATAGTCTCCGCTGCAGGTTATCAGATTAAGGGTGCTTGCAAACGAGAAGCCGAAAATGTCTTCGATTGGTGCATCCAGGCGCGGGAATGTTTTCTGGTCGTATACTTCGAAGGTCAGTGTCTGGCCCTTAGTGCCTGTTACCATGATTTTGTCGCCTTTTTTCAGTTTGTGAAGGTCATAGAAAACAGCGGGGCTCGTCAGATCGTCTACATGTCCGGCGAGGACGGCGTTTCCGGGAGCTCCGGGCAATGTTCCAGGTTCGTACCAGCCAACATTGTCAGGATTCTTCGGGACGTCCATGCGTCCGTCCCTCAAAGTGGCTACTTCTTCAATCTTTGTTTTAACATTGATTGCGGGAATTTCTATTGAGGCAGGAACGATTCCACTGCGGTTATCTTTGATTATTTCATTTTTTGATTCTGAGAAAGGAACAGATACAGAAGTGGCTTGCTGCTCATTTTTAGGTTCTGTCATTTCAGCACCGGGCTGGCTTGTGCAGCCTGCCATCATCAGTGCAACTGCCATTACGTAAAGTTTTTTCAATGGAGTCACCTCATTAAAAAGGCAGAAGAGAGAAGGGAAGTGCCTTCTCTCAATCTGGCTTATTATTTTTTGTCAGCAGCAAGACGGCGCATTGTTACGAAGCCTGCAGCTGCAAGGGCTAAAATCGCTGATATCAGGATTGCCTCAAATGGCAGTCCTTGAGCAGCGGTTCCGCCCATTCCCGTCTTAGGCATTTCAGAAGGCATTTCTGTTTTGAACTTGTCAGGGAACTGGTCAACGATGGCTCCGGATAGTCCTTTTGATGTTCCAAACATATGTCCATATGCTTCCCTAACAGCTGGATATGTGCTTGTATAATCCCCGGCAGTGTAGGTATCGAAAGCTTTTACTAGCTGGTCCACATGCATTTGCAATCCTTCTGCCAGGGCATCTGCCGGCAGTCTGCCATCGGTTGCTGTCTCGAGGAACTTGGCAAAGGAATCCTTGTACTGGGAAAGTGCGTTCAAGGCTGCTTTTTTCCCTTCTTCATCATTTGCTCCGGTTGCTTTTACATAATTGACAAAATGCCCGATATGTTCGGCCCACATCTGTTTGAATTGCTCGCCTGCTTCGTCTCCATATACTGAGGCGATGGCAGCACTTAGGTCCTCGGTGTTGGCAGATAGAGCAGCAGCTGATGCTTCAAAATCTTTTGAGCCGTCAATGCCGTTTTGCATCGCTGTTACTGCCAGACCGGCATGCTCTGATAGCAGGTAGTTCAAATCGGAGCGTAAATCTGCTGCAGGCGTGACAGCCTGGTGGTTTTCAAATTTATCCGGGAATTGCAAGACAATCGCATTGGAAAGGCCTTTGCTCACCATATACATATGGTGGATCGCTTCACGTTCGTATTCATAAGCTTTTTCATAATCTCCTGCAACATAAGCATTGAAGGCGCCGACCAGCTGGTCCACGTGCATCTGCAGTCCTTCAGCCAGCGCATCGGCTTCCAGTCGTTTTTCGGTAGCAGTGGAAAGGAAGTTCGAGAAGTCTTCCTTGTATTGCGCCAGTTCATCCAGTGCCGCTTTCTTTGCTGCTTCGTCGTTCCCTGCAGTTCCTTTCACATAGTCTACAAAGAAACCGATGTGGGCGGACCACATTTCTTTGAATTTCGCTCCTGCTTCATCACCGTATACAGAGGCAATCGCTGCGCTTAAATCCTCGGTGTTTCCTTGAAGTGCTGCGGCGGATTGTTCAAAGTCCTTCGTGCCATCTACACCTTTTCGCATCGTTTCCACTGCTAAATAAACATGTTCACTAAGGAGCTGGTCAAGGGTAGCTCTTAAATCCACTGCTGAATCGGATACTGTAGGAGTTGCGTGATCATGTGCTGCTGCAGAGTTTGCTGCAACGGGAAGCAAAAGGGATAAGCTGAGTGGGACGGCAATCGCTGCTTTTTTAAAATTCATTATGAAATCTCTCCTTTGTTTTTGGTTTTCACTATGCTAACGGGAGAAATTTGAGGATGGATCACTTTCTGATAGATTTTTTTAAAAAAATCTTTAAAAAGTAAATCAAGTAGTCACAAAATGGCTCCTTTAATCGTTATGAAGGTACAACGGTCAACGGGAGGCAATGACATGAATCAGCTGAAAACGATTGTGATTATTGGCGGGGGATACGCAGGAATAAATCTTATAGCTGCGCTTAAGAAAGAGTTGAATGAAAAAATCAGGGTAATTTTGGTTGATAAAAATGACTATCATTTTAAAAAGGTAAAGCTATTTAAGGGGATTGTGAACGAAGATGTCTCGAATCTTCATATTCCGCTGAAACAGTATTGCGGTAATATTCAATTAATCCAGGGTGAACTTGTTGGTATCGATCCTGAAGCGAAAACCATCGACATTTCCGGGGATGATGGAACGTCCTTTCAGCAGGGATATGACCAATTGGTACTTGCTGTGGGAAGTGTACTTCGGGATGTTGACGCAAATTGCGGAGGCGTGCCGCTCATTAGCCTGGAAAATGCTCGGGATATTCGGCGGCAGCTTTTAAAAATTGCTGCTTCACCGAAGAGCAATATACGCCTTGCGATTGTTGGAAGTGGAATTACAGGTATCGAAACCGCCGCAGAAGTAAATTCATGGCTTAAAGATGAAACGAAAAAAAGGGGAATTCCGAAGAATATAGAAATAGTTCTTATTAACGGTTCCCAGAGATTATTAAATGAAGCTCCGGTGAAAGTCAGTTCAAGGCTTGAAAGCAGGCTGAAACAACACGGTATCCAAATAATCCATAATGCAAAGGCTGAAACATTCGTTGATGGTGAAGTGTGTTTCACTGACGGATCCAAACTGGATGCGGATTTTTGCATTTGGACTGTCGGATTAATGCCTCATCCGAGCCTTTCCGCATTAGATATCCCCCTTACCGAAGACATGAAAATAAAAGTCGACCCCTGGTATCGTCTTGTTGGCAGCGATAATATTTATGGGATTGGAGACTGTGTTCATGCAGTTGATCCTAATAGTGGAATAGCCGCGGTGATGAGCTGCAAAGAAGCCATTTCACAGGCCACAAGACTGGCTAAAATCCTGAAAGCGGATATGGTTGGAAACACAGCTACTGCCCATCAGAACTTTCCGGATTTTCTAAGTATTGGAATTGGACCAGAGGACGGTTTTGTGTGGGCACAAAAATGGGGAATTGATGTTGTCTTTTGTGGGAAGCCTGCCAGCAAAATTAGAGAGTATACATGGGAGCTGGCGAGTAAGATCAACTAAAAGTACCCGATGGGGAGTGTGGAGTTGAAGGATCTGTTTTCGGGGTATCGACCACTGCTATTTTCGATTGCTTATCGAATGCTCGGCAGTGTGTCGGATGCAGAAGATATCGTACAGGATGTGTACCTGCAAATAAGTGAAAAGACGATTGATGAGGTGGAAAATAAAAAAGCTTATCTGTGTAAAATGGTGACAAACAGATGTATTGATTATTTCAAATCGGCCCGGTATAAGCGTGAAGTCTATATTGGACCCTGGCTTCCAGAGCCTCTGATTCTAAAAGACCATGACCCGATCTCAGAGATTATGAATCAGGAAGCCCTTTCGTTTGCCTTTCTGCTGTTATTGGAAAAATTGAATCCAATTGAGCGAGCCGTATTCATTCTTAGGGAAGCACTAGGATACGATTACAAGAAGATTTCGCAGATCGTCGGCCGCAGCGAACCTAATTGCCGAAAAATTTTCAGCCGGGTAAATAACCGATTCCCTTTAAAAGAAGAATTATCAGGAAAACCTGAACCGAAAAACAAGGAGACGATCCAGGCATTTGTCTCAGCCTTATATCATGGAAACATTCAGAAGCTTGAAGAATTATTAGGTGAAGATGTGACCCTGTATTCAGATGGAGGAGGAAACGTCTACGCTGCCTTGAAGCCTGTCAATTCAAGGTATCTGGTTACCCGATTTATTTTAAACATCATAAAGCAAAATCAAAATGATGGTGAGTTGCCGATTGTTAATATGGTCAATGTGAATGGTGAGGGCGGCCTGCTGGTAAAGGGTAAGGATAATATTTTGACCGTAATAAGCTTCCATGTGAAAAGCGATCAAATAGCAGATATCTATATTGTTAGGAATCCTGAAAAATTAAAGCATGTGTCTTTGGGATTCATTTAAGCTTTGCTTATTTTTGGAAACACCAGGGAGGTATCTATGGAGGATATCAGGAAAGTGATAAGGCAAAGTAAAACACTTATTGGACCATTTCCGACTTTTAACGTTGAAAACACAGCGGCACACCCATACGAACTTTTTCTGGAATGGTTTCAGGTCGCAATCGCTAATGGAGTACATGAACCGCACTCTATGACACTTTCAACAACGGATCCTAATGGATATCCGGATGCCCGTGTGCTGATTATCAAAGATGTGGATCAACATGGCTGGTATTTCGCCTCCAGTTCAGAAAGTGAGAAAGGGAAACAAATCGAGCAAAATCCTAATGTTGCAATGACTTTCTATTGGCCGGAAATCGGCAGGCAAGTGAGAATCCGGGGAAAAGCAGTTAAAATGGCTAAAGAGGATTGCGCACAGGATTTTTTAAAGCGGGGTACTGTTGCCCGGGCGATTGCTCTGCTTGGAAAACAAAGCACCATTATGAATCGGCAGCAGGATGCTGATGAGGCATTACGTAACCAAATGGCCATATTAAGGGAACATCCGGATTTGGTGTATCCTTCATGGACCCTGTACCGGACAGTGCCGGAAGAAGTGGAATTCTGGCAGGCGCAAGAGGATCGAAACCATATAAGATTAAAATATTTCTTCGAGAAAGATCACTGGTCAAAGCATTTGTTATGGGCTTAGTGAATTAAACTGCAAAAAGAAGAGCCTGAACGGGAAAGGTAAGCTCCGCTCAGGCTCTTTTTTCATTTTTATAGCTGTGACGCCAAAACGATTTCTCCTTTTGGCTGCTGGCTGTCAGGAGTCGGTTCGAGTGTGACTGCGATGGTGGTCCAATTGTGCTCCCCTTCGTATTTCACTGAGTAGGTGACGGCACCTTTTCCTTCCGGGTTGGTGCGGAAAGTACCTGCCCTGAACTTTTCACCCTTGTCATCGATCAGCCAAACCTGGTAGGCTTCATTGCCGGTTAAAGGCTTGAGATTACTGGCCTGGACAACAAGAGCCATTCCTTCGTCTTTTTTGATCATGGCTGCTTCAGCGTTTCCATCATAACCTTCAGAAACGGCCAATTGCACCTGTTTTACGATTTCATCTGTACCTTCCCGTGGACTTTCGCTTTGCTCCTGGCCGGATTGGTTCAAATAAAAGTACGCGTTAGCCGATAAGGAAAGAAGCAATGACGCTGCCAGGAGGGGCTGCAGCCATCTGTAATTCCGGGGTTTCGGCTCCTTTATTTCTAATGGTGTATCCATTTCCTCAGGTTCTTCACTTTCTTCAAAAATGGAAGCAAGGATTCGGTCTTTCATTCCTTCATTCGGCTCGATCAGTTCTGCTGAAAAAGGAAGATCAGCTGTCAGCATATTCAGTTCCTGCAGTTCTTCTCGGCATTCTTTGCAGGTGTCCAAATGATTTTCAAATAACGTTGTTTCCTCATCAGTCAGTGTGTTATTAAAATAATCCAGTAAATCATCACATGTCTTATGGTCGGTCATAGCTATGATCCCTCCCTTCCCTGATCCCGCCGATTGTTTTATGTAGGTGCTTAAGAGCTAATCGTATTCGTCCCTTTACCGTCCCCAGTGGAATCTGGAATGTATCTGCAATTTTTTGCTGTGAGAGTCCTTTAAAATAAAAAAGCTCCACGATTTGCTGCTGCTCTTCAGCCAGTTGATTGATGGCCGTCCTGATCTCACGGCGTTTCTCTTTCCACTCAGCCATTTCTTCGACCGAGGGCTCAGAGGATTTCAATGCATCTCGATCCTCAAGCTCGTCATGATTCTCATCCTTTTTACGAAGACAATCAATCGCAGCATATCTGGTAACGGTCAATATCCACGAAGAAAATTTCCCTTTCGTTTTATCATACATTCCTGGTTTCGTCCACAGTTTGAGGAATACATCCTGTACGATTTCTTCTGACAGATCACGCCTGCCAGTCAACCTGTATGCGAACGAAAACAGAAGCTTTTCATATCGGTCATATAACAGCTCAAGTGCCCGTTTATCTTTTGCCTGCAAACGTGCATAAAGCTCGATATCATGGTCGCTCATTGTTTTCTCCTTCTATACGTATTTTGTAACATCATAACCTATTTATTTAAAGATGTAATTTTACAGTTTGCTAAGCTAACGATTTAAAGAAGGATATAGATCACTTCTTTTTTAAAGGCTCTTTTCTCAAACTTTGCTGCTATTGACTACAAAATAGGATGGAATTACCTAAGTTTCTTCACAAAATGAACGCTTATTAAGAGAAAAGAGCTTGCCAACTTAGTACCGACCTGCAAAATGGCTTTTATCACGTTAAAATCGGCTTTAGGATTTTAACAACATTCTTTATGAAAACAGCCTTTTTTAAAAAAAGGGAAATGTGCATTTTTTATAGAAATACTGACAAAGATGAGCAAAAAATGACCGGATTGATGTAAGTAAACTTGATAGGATGTTTTTACGGGAGTGAGTTATATGGCGTGGATTGAAGCTTTACAAAAGGCAATTGATTATATGGAAGAGCACTTGCTGGATGAGATTACGGTGGAGGAGATTGCGAAAAAGGCTAATGCCTCTCCATTCCATTTTCAGCGGACGTTTGCGATTTTGACGGATATTTCCGTTGGTGAATACTTGCGGCGCAGACGTCTGACGCTTGCAGCAGGTGAACTATGCAGCAGTGATGCCCGGATTATTGACCTTGCGCTGAAATATGGCTATGACACTCCCGAAGCATTTACAAAGGCTTTCCGCAGGCAGCATGGCATTTCGCCAAGTGAAGCTCGAAAGTACACTGGGAAGCTGAAGTCATATAGCCGCCTGGGAATCCAGGTGAGTCTGAAGGGAGCGGAACCGATGCAGTACAGAGTAGTGGAACAGGAAGGTTTTGAAGTAATTGGGATTAAAGAGGGATATTCTTATGGGAATGGAGAAAATCTAGCCGGTATTCCTAAACTGTGGGACAGGGTGAACCAGGATGGAACATGCGATTTCTTGTTGAGTAAAAACAACGGGCCTGTAAAAGGTGTCCTTGGTGTCTGTGTGGACCAGAGCAAAGTACAGGAGAAGCAGATGGATTATTGGGTCGCTGCAGCATATGATGGAGAAACTCCCGATGGTTATTTGAAAATGGAGATTCCAGCATCCAAGTGGGCAATCTTCGAAGTTCATGGCCCAATGCCAGACGCCATGCAAAAAGTGTGGAAGCAAATTTTTACCGAATGGTTTCCTTCAAGTGGATACGAACATGCCGGAACACCAGAACTTGAGGTCTATACAGCAGGAAACTCGGCAGATCCGGATTACTATTCTGAGGTCTGGATACCGGTTAAATAGCAAGGTTGACGATTTAATCAAACGTTTGATTAAGGATTGGCTTCATGTTTTAAAATATGTAATCGAAACAAGAATGGCATACAAATTGATGTATGCCATCTTTTAATGTTTCACGACGTCTCCTTCATACTAAGGACCGTTCACGGAAAAAGGATTTTAAGAATTAGAAAGTGAATATTAAAAGAACCATTTCTCAAATTAGAGGGAGAATTAATATGTGGAGAGAATATGTCATTTCTATCTCGAAGGAATATCACTTTAAAAATCCTGCAACAAAGACGGAACTAGAACTAATAAAACAAGAATTGAATGTTGAGCTGCCTGATGAATTAGCTAGCTTATTTAAGGAAACAAACGGAGTATTCGACAAGTGGGATTGTCCCTTAATTTGGTCCACTTCTCAAATTATTAAGGACAACTCGTTTTTCAGAAACTTTGAAGATTATAAAGAACTTTATATGCCTTTTGAACATCTATTCTTTTTCTCAGATGCTGGAAATGGCGATCTATTTTGCTACGCAATAGTTAAAAACGGAACGATAGAAAAAAACGATATTTATGTTTGGAATCACGAGGATGATAGTCGTACCTGGGTTGCAGCCTCATTAAAACATTTTATTGATGGCTGGATTACAGGAAAGATTGGTGTTTAATCTTAAGGAAAGATGAAAGCAGGGAGTTGAGAAAGGATTACTGTAACTTGTGTTTGCAATTGGGGGAGGGATTTTACATGCTGGACGTAGAAATTAGAAGACCCATTACTGGGGATACACAACAGTTAAATGAGTTTTTTAAAACAGTGATTACTGATACGTTTACTAAAGAAGGTATAGGCGATAAATTGGACGATATGAACGATGAAATAGAAACTAAGAAAGAATATTTAAGTTGTGTTTTTGATAGTAATGGTGAAAAAAGATATTTTTTAATTGCATTATATGGTGATAGAGTTATTGGCACCATTGAATATGGTCCAGTAAGTGATCTCATAAAGAAGTGTACAAACAATGCTTATAAGGAACTAATTGAGGTAGGCACTGTATTTGTTCATCCTGACTTTCAAAGTAATGGAGTTGGCAATTTGTTATTGAAGACCATTCTTCTTAGTTTTAAAAGAAAAGGGATAGACGAATTTTGTTTAGATAGTGGTTATACTCGTGCACAAGGAATCTGGAAAAAGAAATTTGGAGAACCAGATTACCTGTTAAAGGATCAGTGGGGCAAAGGTCATGATCATATGATTTGGAGAATAAAGGCCAATGATTGTTTATAGTCTCTTTTTAAACTAAAGAGTTTGCGGGATATCCCCCCTTTTGCTAATACCTAATGTGCGTTTTAACTGAAAGGACTTTTAACCAGCAGGGTTATAAGGCCTTTTTATTTAGTTTTAAAAAAAGGAAATCAATCTTAGAATATAGAATTTTTATTCAAATAGATTTGGAGGATAAAAATATGATCATAATGATAAACGGTGCATATGGTGCTGGAAAAACCACCATTGCTAATGAACTTCTTAACATAATAGACAATAGTATGATTTTTGATCCTGAAGCAGTGGGGTATATGCTGCGGCATATTATAACGGATGAAATTAAATTACCCGAAGAAAAGACTGATAACTTTCAGGACATAGGTATATGGAAAGTGCTCGTTGTTGAAACGGCGAAAAATATAAAATTACAATATAACAAAAACCTGATCGTTCCTATGACTATTTTTAATAAAGAGTATTATCAATATATCCTAAATGGATTTAAAAAAATTGATGAAGCGACGCATCATTTCTGTTTAATTGCAACAGAAGAAACAATCTGCGAAAGGCTTAGAAACAGAGGAGAGGCAGAACGGAATTGGTGTTTCCTCCAGACGAAAAAATGTGTGCAAGCTTTTCAAGACGAGTGCTTTGAGAAACGGATCATTACGGACGATTTAAATATTCAAGATATTATAAAACGCATCTCAAGTGAACTGCTATTACACTCTTAATTCTTGGATAGCTATATTAGGGGGGCACATTGATGCAGCGAAGCAATCTCCAGGTTACCCTGCGGCCTGGAAATAGAAAAGACGCAGAAGCTTTGTTAGAAATAGAAAGAGAAATTCTTTCAGAAAACGAATTTATGATTTCGGTCATCGATGAGTTTGAAGAAACACCTGAACAACTAAGGAGCTGGATCTGTAAGGTTATAGAGAATGAACGGGAAACGCTTATCATCGCTGAAACTAAAGGGAAAGTTGTGGGTTTTATTGTCTTTCGCTCCAAAACTACCAAAAGACTTTCTCATACTGGTTCTTTTACGGCAATGGTCAAGAAAGAGTATCGTGACCAGGGCATTGGAAAAATTCTCATTAAAGAATTGTTACTCTGGGCAGAACAAAATCCCTTAATTGAGAAAGTAAGTTTAGGTGTTTTATCCACGAATAGCCGTGCGATCGAACTATATAAAAAGATGGGATTTGTTGAGGAAGGACGTAAAATTAAAGAAGTTAAGTTTGATGAGCATATTTATGCAGATGACATTCTTATGTACAAACAGGTATAACCTTCTACTGTATAGGTCTATCCTTTATGGATTGGCGTTTATTTTATGTTTAGCCTTATTAAAATTTTGAACGTACGAACACGGTGCTATAAAACAAAAATGAAAGGAGGCTGGTCATGGTTTATATAGCTCTTCTTCGAGGCATTAACGTGGGTGGTAAAAATAAAATTGATATGAAGTTGCTGAAACAAGCGTTTGAACAAGTCGGGATGAATGATGTAATAACATACATCAATACAGGCAATGTCATTTTTTCATACCATGAGCTATCAAAAGCTGAATTGTCGGGTGTTTTGGAAAAAGTGATACATGATGTTTTCGGAATGCAAATTAAAGTAGTAGTTCGTAGTGTCGATGATGTCAGTAGAGTCATTAACGCGATTCCTGACTCATGGAAAAATGACAATGACATGAAAAGTGACGTCATGTTTTTGTGGGATGAAATTGATGATGAATCAGTACTTGGGAATTTAGTCATCAAAACAAATATAGACACGGTAAAATATGTCCCGGGCGCAATTATATGGTCCGTTGATAAGAAAAATTTGACCAAGAGCGGAATGTCAAAAATCATTGGATCAAAAATATACAAACAAGTTACAGTAAGAAATGTGAACACCACTCGTAAGATATACGAACTCATGCAGGCTCGCAACGTTTAGTTCCCCGAAGATAGGTGTACTAATGATTTACTAGCCAACAATAATATTGTGATAAAAAAAGCATTATCGATGTTAGAGAAGAGATTGAGACAGTTAGTTTACAGGTAATCAAAAAGCCGTTGCGGAAAGATCTCCGGAACGGCTTTAACTGTTATTGGTCAGGATCTGCAACTTTCACGATCGCTTTTCCAAGATTCGCACCTTTGAACAAATCCAGAAATGCGTCAATTGTCTTCTCGAAGCCTTCTGTCACTGTTTCTTCATACTTCAATTTCCCTTCTAAAAGCCATGTCGCCAATTCTTTGGCACCTTCGCCAAAGCGGGAGGAATAGTTGCCGACAGTGAAACCTTGCATCAACGAACTTGTTTTGATTAAGTAACCCTGAACCCTCGGCCCAACATCGGGTTCTGCCTTGTTATACGCCGAGATTGCTCCGCAGACAGGAATCCTTGCGAAGTTGTTCAAGAGAGGGAAAATAGAATCGGATATCTCTCCGCCAACGTTCTCAAAATAGACATCGATCCCATCAGGACATGCCTCTTTTAAAGCGGGGCCTACATCCTGTGTATTGTAGTTTATCGCAGCATCAAATCCAAGGTCATCCAGAAGATATTGAACCTTCTCTTCGGAACCAGCAATACCAACGACCCTGGCACCTTTAATTTTTGCGATTTGACCCACAATGGAACCGACAGCTCCTGCTGCCCCGGATACAACAACGGTTTCACCTGCTTTTGGCTTGCCGATATCCAATAATCCAAAGTACGCTGTAAGACCAGTCATGCCTAATACACTTAAGTATGCCGATACAGGTGCCAGATTCGGGTCAATTTTACGTACAGCATTTTCTTGGGCGATGGAGAATTCCTGCCAGCCTAATGAGCCGATTACGAAATCGCCAACTTCAAAAAGGTCTGACTTTGACTCAACTACTTTTCCAATTACACCACTGGAAATGGCTTCATTCAACTTGAACGGCGGGATATAGGATTTGGTGTCATTCATGCGCCCTCGTAAATAAGGATCAACCGAAATATAAATAGTCTGCAAAAGTATTTCTCCTTTTGCCGGTTTCTCTATAGGCACTTCTGCAAATTCGAAGTGGTCATATGAAGGAACTCCAGTTGGTCTCTTTTTAAGCTGTATTTGCTTTTGAATAGTAATCATCCTTTCTAATTGTTCTTTAGCCCTAATATACAGGAAATAAGGGTTCATTCAAATTCATTTGATTTGTTATGGTGGTTTTCATTTACAGGGTTGCTGATGGACATGTAACTGGGGAAACATGGGAAGCACAATCAGATAGGGGAAAATTAGCTCCAGATTGAGCAAATCCATGATATCATGGATGGATTGATGTATGGATCGCCCAAGGCTAAGGCGGCAATCGATATTGTGGTGTGATTTTTTCGGGAAAAGATCCAGGAGCCAATTTATCAAATGGTAGGCGGCCGGTATCATAAAGAGTTCCCGATTACACTTGTGCTCAGCATTGCTGATCCGGAAAAAATGGCCGATGAAGCTGCAGCTATGGCATAGAAGGGCTGTCAATCCTTCAAGATGAGGTTGGAACAAAGGTTTCTGAGGATATCTGGCGGAGGGATTTATCCAGCTGCAAAAATAGCCCACATGGCAGAAATGGCTGGATTAGATTGCCAAATAAGTTATAGGTAGAATCGTCAATTGCGTCAGCAGCAGCTTCCATGTTGCTTTTTCCAAGAAGGTGATTACAAGTGTCGAACTGACGGGACCGTTGAAATTTTCAAAAGACGTATGATGTTCCATACATCAGGCTGACTGAAAAACCTGGGTTGGGCATTGAAATTAATGAAAAGGTGCTGGAGGCTAACTGTATTTCAAGACGTTGTGCAGTAAGGTCCAACACATTGGAATATAAGGTGCAGCCGATAAGGAGGAACTCAAATGGAGATTTTATATCAAGGGATTTTAAAAAATGATTCAGGAACTGAGGAAACATTCACAGTGAGGGAACTGACTCTCGAGGATTTAGATGGGATTCTTGAGGTGCAAAATATAATCATATCCAGCCTTACAGACAGGAATGCATTACAACCGCTGACCGAAGAGGAATATCGCCATATTCTTCAGGGAAACGGAATAATGGCTGGGGCATTTATTGATGATCGCTTGATTGCGTTCAGGGCTCTGCTCGTACCGATGGTGGATGAGGATCATCTTGGAAGGGATATCGGCTTGGGGGAAGAAGAACTGGCCCAAGTGATCTATCAGGAAATATCAAATGTTATTCCGAAGTACCGGGGCAATAAACTTCAGCAGACTCTGGCCATTCTGCTGATGCAGGAATTGAGCAAGCAAGAGCATCAGTACCGGTATGTATGCTGTACAGTGGCTCCATTCAACATTCCAAGTTTAAAGGATAAATTTGCACAGGGTCTGGAAATTGCCGCGCTTAAAGAAAAATATGGCGGAATGCTAAGATATGTATTCGTCAAAGACTTAAGCATGCCTGGAGATCGAGATTGGAATGAAGTCCTCACCATACCAATGGAAGACACCGTCTCCCAGCAGGAAGCCATCTCAGGGGGGTACCGCGGGTTCGATATGGCGGAAGAATCAGGGGTATGGCAGGTTTTGTACGGAAAATAAAATTGTCATCTGAAAAAACAGTGTCTACGTTGTTGCCAGGCACTGTTTATTTTTAAACCGTTCCGTTTTGAGGTGCTTTTTTTAAAATATGTGCCGAAATGACAGTTGTATTGGCAACATTATTGGTAAATAAAAAAGTAAAATTCGCCGTAGTAAAATTGGCGAGTACCTTTATTAGACATACCAAAACCTTATTTAAATAAAACCTCACTTTCATCGTAATCTTTTAAAAAAGATGTCTTTCCTTTATCGAAGAACCAGCAAAAGTAAATAAGCGGAGATTTTCCGGTTAAATTCAGAATGGAGCTTGAATTCGGGCTAAATAAGGGAAGGTTTTCCGCTTATGCACAGCAAAATCATCCATTTTCGAATTTTTCGAGTCAATAGGCGGAATCTCTCCGTCTATTTCAGCCTTTTTTAATATTAATTACTAATTAAGCGGAATTATTCCGTCTACTTATCAGCTCTGGCGCTTAACCTGATCTCCCAACCGATAAGTGCGGGCCCTCTTGATCCTAGAGGCGGAAATCCGCAGCTTATTATCGACTAGCTTATAAGGATCAATAAAACTGGTACTTAAAACGGCATTGCAAATGACAGAAGTTTTGGCCCTCTTTTTAAGTGTACAATACTTATTGTCCTTCATAATAATGATGTCAATTGATATGTCAAACCGTAGAAACCTTGATAAATAAAGAAAAAGACGTATGCTAATTCATACGTCAATTCCTGTGTCTATTAATATGAAAGCACCCGAAAACGGAACCCCTTAGTTTACTTTAGGTCAGCTTTTAACTAAGTAAAATTATCTTGATTCCTCATTAAACCAGGAAGGATTGCTGCATCTTATTGTTGAACTTATTGAATAACAAGCATTTTAGTGGAGTAATTTTCATGAATGGAGAGTCAACATGGAAATCGTATATTTTGCAGGTGGCTGTTTATGGGGAGTACAAGCTTTTATAAAAACGTTACCAGGAGTAAAGTTTACAGAGGCAGGAAGAGCTAATGGAACAAGTGAAACACTTGATGGAGATTATGATGGCTACGCCGAATGTGTAAAAACAGGATTTGATCCAAAGGTTGTCACGATGAGGGAATTAATGGAGTATTTTTTTGAAATCATTGATCCCTACAGTTTGAATAAACAAGGACAGGATGTTGGCAAGAAATACAGAACTGGAGTCTATAGTGAAAAGCCTGAACACTTAATGGAGGCGAGGGCGTTCCTTAGTGAGAGAAATGATTATGACCTTATAGTTGTGGAAGTATTACCTCTTACAAACTATGTGAGAAGTGCAGAAGAACATCAAGATAGGTTATCTAGATGTCCCAATGATTATTGTCACATTCCAGAAGAAGTATTAAATAGGTATAAGTAAGGAGGAATATTAAAAGTGAGTCAAATTTTAGATATTCCAGAAAGACGCTATAGTTTTTGCCGAATCAGGTTATTCCACTATTAAAATAGTATTAGATTAGTAGGCGATACCTACACGTGATTTTATATAAGTGCTTGCTTTTATCTGTTTATAAGTAAAATCTGCTGTATCGACTACGGATATCTTAGCTCCGCCATCCGGCAAAAAATTTCGGTCTATTCGATATCTGCCTACCTTTTCACCATCCGGCAAGTATGTAGGACAAACAATCGTCCAATCCAGAGTTGATTGTTTGAGCATATCGTAAACTTTATGATGTTCTTTCGCTGCACGGGTTGACTTCTGCTTTGATTCACTTGATTGATAACGCAAAGAATTGGGTGTGGTTTTACTTTGCAGAATACCCGCAGTTCCTATGGTTATGATCCGTTTTATACCTTCGTTTTCCATTGCTTCGATAATAAGTGGCATACTTCCAGATAAAGTAGTTGTACCATCGGTATTTAGTGCACTGATCACTATATCAATCCCATACATTGCACGCACTATATCCTCTTTATTTAAAACATTCCCGGTGATAATGGTTAGATTCTCATTATCCATTTGAATCTTTTCAGGACTTCGGACTAATACAATAACATGATGTCTGTCCTGAAGTGCATAAGTAACTATTTGACTGCCAACTCGTCCAGTTGCACCTAAAACTAAAATATTCATGGGAATGTACTCCTTTTGTAAATAATAATACTTTACTATAAAACATATTTTGCTGTCTTGTTCAACGAATGTAAGCTGAAAACTTGGAAGGCTTACTCCCTATGAAGCAATGGCTAGGAAAAGCAATAATGAAAATAGTTTTTGTATAACTAGTCATACATAACATGAAGTTTCTGAAGAGACTTATGCATTTAAATATTCCTGGGAACTGTTTTTGAGCACACGGATAAGCCAGAAGCGCATTGAGGCATAAAATGTACTGCACCCCAAATGTTGGATTCATGTCTAACATTTAAGGGTGCAGAACAAAAGTATTTGCGTGATTCATTCAATGGGTATGGATTTCTATTTTTTTATAGGACGTTCAAGGGTAAGGATTTCGTCCTCCAATGAAGAAAACTGTTGTTCTAAAAGATGCTTGGCATCCAAAACAGCAGCATTATAAAAATGGGGTGCAAGAGACTCTTTTACAAAGTCTAAGACTCTTTCGGCAGCAAACTCCGTTAAATCTTCCCCTTTTTCTTTTAAAAAGAAATCCTGAATCTCATCAATCATTAATTGCTGTTGGTCTTTCGTCAGTCTTATAAACATTCAAAGCACTCCTTTAATTATTTTCTTCCTAACTATACAAGGAGGATTTTTTTAATTGGAGACTTTCAAAAAAAATTTTTTTATGTACAAAAATAATCTTCGGCACAAAGAGAAGATACTGTCTTCTCCATTTTATAGAAATGTTAGCTTATACCGGTAATCCGTAGGAGGCGCTTTTAGTGTTCAGAAATGGGGACAAAGACAGAACCAAAAAACCGCAAAAAATATTGCGGTTCAGGATTTGTCATTTTATCTTTTGCTTAAACTCTTTAATTAATCGCGCTTAAGCTTTATCGTATATGTGCACAGTATTCCTGCCTTGTTGTTTTGCTGCGTAAAGAGCCTGGTCAGCTTCTTCGATTAATTCATGAATTTCTTTGCCGTTAGAAACACTACTTAGGCCTATTGAAACGGTTAATTTTTTATTAGGCTGTGATTCCTCACCGTGGAAGGGATAGGCTTCAACTAGATTGCGAAAACGGTCTGCAACTATGGCAGTATTGGAGATATCATTATCTTGTTGCAGGCATATAATAAATTCCTCTCCCCCGTATCTTGCAAAAACATCCCCATCTCTCATACTGTCCTTTAACAACTTGCCGATATTTTTAAGTACAATATCTCCAGCTGGGTGTCCATGCGTATCATTGTAATTTTTAAAATAATCAACATCTATCATGCCAATGACAAAAGATTTATTAGAAGAGAGTAATTCACCTGCTTTGGTATTAAAATAGCGAAGGTTATATAGGTTTGTCATGCCATCATGCCGCGAATCAAATTCCAATTCTTTTTTAGTTAATAGATTAAGGTTTGTATCATTGTTAATTAGTGCTATGGTCAAAATTGCAATGAACTCAAACACAACCATTATCAGAACGGGAATCAAATTAACCGGAGTGGTTAGAAACATTAATGACGATTTAATAATTTCATAAATTAAAAAGCCGACTAAAAGGTATTTAACATTAAGCAAGGTATAAGGGGGGTTATATGTAATCCTTCTATGAAAAAGGGATCCTACTATATAAGGCAGGAGTATGGACTGTGTCACCCCTTCTATGACAGTCGGACCGCCAAGATCTATGCGATACCATAATGGTAAGATGACAGCGATTATTCCTAATTTCCAGCCCGTTAAAAAGGCAACAAAAAATAAAGGCACACTTCTTAAATCAATTCTCATTCCTTCAAAAAAGAACGGATGATGCATGACCAATAAACTCAATAGGCTTATTGTAACAGGCACAGCCCATATCATCCTGGATGTGTCTCTGATTTTGAGTATGATCACTTCTTTTAACTTTTGCCCAATATACAAGAAAGCAATAATCAAGGTCATGTTCTCTGTAAAAATATCTATAATGTTATGCAAGATGAAACTTCCCCTTTAAAAGACTTCAACCAATTTTAGCAAAACATAGGAAAAAAGTTTATTAAAAAATAAAACTTTCATTTTTTGGTAACTACCTTGATGCGATTAATTATTCTTTCCTATAAGGCAGGGATTTAATTTCAAAACTAGAATCATTGTTTAATATAACCAATGCGCTACTCCAAGCAGGAGTAACTGTGTACACTATTGAATTCCTTCTTAGACAGGAATCTTCAATAAGCAAAAATTAATTTTATTATTTCGACAAGGAGGTATTAATTTGAAAAATAACTTCAGAAAGTCATCAACCGACAAGTCGATAGCTGGTGTTTGCGGAGGGATAGCTGAGTATTTCGGTATATCTTCTTTGTTAGTAAGACTAATATTTATTTTCTTACCTGGTGCTAATATCCTAATATATTTAATTCTTGTTAATACGATGGCTGATAGTCCTCCGTCGTTATATTAAATGTAAAGTCGCTTTATTACTGTAAAATTACAGTTGCTTAACAAATCGCAGGAAAAGACAGAATTTCCAACCCAGTGGAGAATTTTATAGGTATAGAGATAAATAGGGGGCAATATTCAGAAGCTAATTTGGGGGACTAATACATGCTGGAATTTGAAACAAATATCGATCAATTTGCCACAATAAAAGTAATTGGGGTTGGCGGTGGCGGAAATAATGCCGTGAACAGGATGATTGAGGATGGCGTGCAGGGAGTAGAGTTCATTTCTGTGAATACAGATGCGCAGGCTCTTAACATGTCAAAAGCGGAGGTCACCATGCAAATCGGCGGTTCGCTGACCAGGGGCCTGGGGGCAGGCGCAAATCCTGAAATCGGCAGAAAGGCTGTTGAGGAAAGCAGGAAGCAGATCAGGGACGCCCTGGAAGGCGCGGACATGGTGTTCGTAACAGCCGGAATGGGAGGCGGAACCGGGACTGGAGCTGCGCCGGAGATTGCCCATATTGCGCGTGAACTTGGCGCACTTACAATTGGAGTGGTGACTCGTCCGTTCACTTTTGAAGGCCGCAAGCGGGCACAAAATGCGGCAGCCGGAATTGAAGAGATGAAGAAAGCCGTTAATACCTTAATCATCATTCCAAACGAGCGCTTGCTGCAAATCGTCGACAAGAAAACACCTATGATTCAAGCCTTCCGTGAGGCGGACAATGTACTCAGGCAGGGTGTCCAGGGGATTTCCGACTTGATTGCCGTGCCAGGCTTGATCAACCTGGATTTTGCTGACGTGAAAACGATCATGTCAAACAAAGGGACGGCGCTTATGGGCATCGGAGTTGCTTCAGGCGAAAACCGGGCGGCCGATGCTGCCAAAAAAGCCATCTCCTCGCCATTGCTGGAAACAAGCATTAATGGCGCTAAAGGAGTGCTGATGAACATCACGGGCGGCATGAACCTCAGTTTGTATGAAGTCCAGGAAGCAGCCGATATTGTGGCGGCCGCAACAGATGACCAGCTTAACATGATTTTTGGGTCAGTCATCAATGAAAACCTGACAAATGAAATCATGGTGACCGTGATAGCGACCGGCTTCGATCATGATGTGGAGGAAACTCAGCAATCGAATTCATCGCGACGTCCTGGAGACATGATTGCGAATTCACGCGAGCAATACCAGTCTCAATCGAGAAAACGAGAGCGTATCGCACATGCAGACTCGGGAAATTACGGCTCAGCCCAGAACCACAGACAGTCCGGCAGCTACGACCAATCCGGCCATTACAGCAAGCCGCCTGTATACGAAGAGTCTGCCGATTACGAACGGGGTTCTCAGCAGCCAGACGACTCGCTTGATATCCCCTCGTTTTTGCGAAAGCGAAACAGAAGGCGTTAAACCAACAAACAAAAGGCCAAATCATTTGCGATTTGGCCTTTTACCATTAATTCTGCCAATTTAACGGTTGATTTAAATGAGCATCATATTTGCGTGTTTGAAAAAATGAGTAAAAAAATAAAAACCGTCCAGCTGTCTGAACGGTAAAAATTGAATGAGGAGTATTAATAAATGACATTCATATTCCTGTTTTGACACCAATGCCTACTAAAATTAAGCCAGTTGATTTTTGGAATACTTTTTGGAATTTGGAGTTATGCAGCCATTTTTTTGCATAATCAATAACATAAACAAGGGTCAGAAACCATAATACAGCCAGCGAAGTCAGAATGGATGCTAACACAATCAATTGCTGATCTACATTTCCATTCAAATTGATAAATTGAGGCATGACAGTTATATAAACCAAAACTGTCTTAGGATTAAGAACATTACTAAGTAAGGCTTGCATAAAGGATTCTTTATAATGGCGAGCAGGAGAATTGGCAGCTGCATTTGCTTGTGCTTGCATTTCCTCTAGAGAAAACACACTTTTAGCAAAAAAACTTTTTATACCCAAATAAATCAAGTAGGCAGCTCCCATATATTTGATTGTACTAAAAAGAATTACAGACTTTGCAATGACCACAGATAACCCAAGTATAGCAACAAGCGTCCAAAAAGAAAGCCCCGTTGCCATTCCGAGAACCGTAAAACGTCCTGCTCGAGGGCCATAACTTAGAGTGTTTTTAACCAGCAGCATAGTATCAGCTCCGGGTATAACCACCATCATAGCAGCAATTGATATGTAGGTTAGGATGCTATCCATTTTGTTTCCCCCTTCCTTTTCTAATAGTGACTACAAAAGTAACTACTATGCAAGTGTATCAGAAGTATTTGGAAATAATCAACTGATTTTGATAAAATATTAGTTACTAAGGTAGCGTCTAATATTGTGTTGGAGGGTTTATGAAAGAAACCATTTTAGAAACGTTAAAAAACTTAAATTTTACTGAATATGAAGCAAAAGCGTATCTTACTTTACTGGAGGACTCACCATTAACCGGCTATGCCGTGGCGAAAAACTCCGGAGTACCACGTTCAAAAATATATGAAGTCCTTGAGAATCTCACCATACGAGGAGATATTCTTGTCAGTCCCGGGAATACACCACAATACACACCTGTCCCTGCAAAGGAGCTTATTAAAAATCGCCGTAAGAAAGCAGAAGAGAATTTTGAACTTGCGGAAAAATCATTAGCGGAGTTCGAACGCTCTGAAAATGATCGAGGAAATATATGGAATATAATGGGACGAAGTGAAATATTAGATAAAGTGAAAGATTGTATAGTATCAGCCAAAAAAAGAATTCTTTTAGAGATTTGGAAAGAGGAATTTGAAGAATTAGAGTCTGAACTGAGACATGCAGCAAAAAGAGGGGTCACCGTAACGATTATAACTTATGGGAAGATCGTCTCTGATTTTGCTAATGTATATCACCATTATATGGGGGATAAAATCACAGAAGAGTATGGCGGACGATGGATTGTTATTAGTGGAGATGACTCAGAGGTCGTGGCAGGTATTGTCTCGCTGAGCGAAGACAGCCGAGCGGCGTGGACCATGCATGTAGGTTTAGTCATGCCGATTACAGAATTCGTGATTCATGATTTGTATCTCATGGAAATCATGGAGAAGCATAGAGAACTATTGGAAGAAAGCTTTGGGAAAAACCTCGTGAATTTACGCAAAAAGTTTTCCATCCATCCAGATTTTAAAAAACACTATGTAAAATAATTGTCTGGTTTTTATAACATAAGAAGAACAACATTTTCTCAAGTAAAAGGTATACAGAGGATACAGTTCTTTGGTCATATGTTTATGGTAGTTTTAAAGAGACGATATTAGCCATTTTGATCAGAGCGGGGTCTCCATCGGCTTTCATCTACAGTTTGTTAAATGGTTTGTATATTTAGTCCTCTGGTTGTTCTTTTTTTATGGATTCATTATTGGGGTGAGTTGAATAAAGAGGCAGAATGAGAATGGAAAAAATATAATTTGATAAAATCCGCTTATTATCAGCCCTGTATGTTATACTGGAAACGAACCTTTTTACAATACCAGTTCCATCTCCCTGCTCAAACTTTGAGCGGGGTTTTTTTATGGAGAAAAATATATTTAGGAAATAAAAAAACAGGCTCTATAAAAAGAGCCTGTTTGTAAAATCGATTTAAGATTAAGCTTTTTGAACGTTAGCAGCTTGAGCTCCACGAGCACCTTGCTCAACGTCAAACGTTACTTTTTGACCTTCGTCTAAAGACTTGAAACCCTCACTTTGGATAGCAGAGAAGTGTACGAATACGTCGTCTCCATTTTCACGTTCGATGAAGCCGAAGCCTTTTTCTGCATTAAACCATTTAACTGTACCTTGTTCCATTTTTGTTGCCTCCTAGTGCGTTACCGCACAACGTATTACTATCCTTGCCCAAAGTGATCATCAAGACGAAAAGTTTTGATACTTATACAATCCTTTACACCGAACAAAAATAATTCTTATTCATCATAACAAGAAACGAAAGATAAAGCAAATCATCGCCGCCACAATATAAATGGTCCATATGAAACTGCAAGGATGCTTTATGGTCCTTGAACGAACAAATGCATTGATACAAGAGGGTTCAATACTTTTTTGAATTTCACCTCATCAACGAACGGGGCAGGATATAATGAAATATTTGGAACTTTTTTTAAAACATATGACTAAACAGTAAGAGGGCAGATAGAAGAAAAGTTTTTACCACTTTTTTAACTTTAGTTGTGTTAGTAATAGGGATGATTTGGAGGAGAGATAGTATCAACACAAGCATAAAGTGAGTACAGAAAATACTGAGTTAATGGTCATATCATCATAAATTTTTATATTGTGAAAATACAGTTATCATTCACTCGCGGCTACGTTGATCCAGCAGGATTAACGGCCTTTTTTGTGGAATTCTTTAGTATGCTTACAGAGCAGGATAGTTGAATTTCCGCGGCGGTTGCGCAATAAAAGAAATACTAATAGGAGAAGTTGATTGTATTTATGCACCAGAAAAATGTTCGCCAGGTAAACTAAAATAAATCTGAGCTAATAAAAAGATAAAGAATTTTACTAAGGGAATGTTCTTGTAATCAATTGAATTTGAAGACGAATTATTTTTAGAGTGATTCCATAATAGTCATTACATAGCTTAATAGCTTTGTTTCACGAATATAAGGAATGGAGCGGAAATACATATGAGTAATTGTTTATGGTTACGGGGGATTAATGAAAATCATTGAAAAAACATATGTAATTATAGAAGAAGTTAATTTATTGCCTAGCTTATTAGGTCAGGGCTATTGAGCGTTTAGGGTATCAAGAGATGATTGCGAGCTTGCGGATAACTTTGCCTGTGTTCTCGATTATTGTGGTACGTGTTTATCAACATAAGGCTGCAAAACTATTTGGTTCTTCCCCCTAGTTTCACAACATAGAAATTCTTGGCTAGTAGAGTAATTCAAATGGCTGGATTATATGTTACTTGAAAGCGGTGATACGATGAAAGCAATTATTATAGGCGCAGGCATCGGAGGGCTTAGCACAGCCATTGCCCTCCGCAAAATCGGGATCGAAGTGAAAGTATTTGAAAGCAAGCATGAAGTGCGTTTCGCAGGTGCAGGTCTCGGAATCGGCGCGAATGCTCTCAGGGCATTGCAGCAGCTGGGTGTGGGCGATCAGGTAGTACGGGAAGGGAAGGTCTTGGATGAACTTCGCATCTTATCATCTGCAGGGAAAATCCTTCAACGGACGGATACAACAATAATTAGCACCAAGTATGGACTTGACAATGTTTCGATTGAGCGAGGAAAGCTTCTGGAGTTGCTGATGTGCGCTTTAGGTCAGGCACAAATTGTCCAAACCGGAAAGACTTGCAGGCGTTTTGAACAAAATGCCTATGGGGTGAAAGTTTGGTTTGAAGACGGTTCAACGGAGGAAGGAGATTTGCTGATCGCTGCGGATGGCATTCACTCCGCCATTCGTGAAACACTAATGCCTAATGCAAAACCACGGTATGCGGGATACACCTGTTGGAGGGCGGTTGTTCAGGCCGGACCCGACTTAAAGGGTTATGATCAGAAAGTCTTTATAGAAACCTGGGGCCGCAGGGGACGCTTTGGTTTGGTTCCTTTGCCAGACAACCGGATCTATTGGTTTGCCTGCGTTAATGCCAAAGCCGGGGATTCTCAATTAAGAACCTTTTCTGTACAGAACTTGATCAAGATATTTGATGGGTACCATGAGCCGATCCCTGGCATACTGGCACAAACGTCTGATCACCAATTGCTCCATCATGATATTTATGATCTGCCGCCAATCCACCGCTTTGTATTTGGGAACATAGTTTTGCTCGGTGACTCGGCCCATGCCATGACCCCCAATCTGGGACAAGGAGCAGGACAGTCTATTGAAGATGCAGTCATCCTCGCAGGTCATTTAAAAAGAAGCCCGACAATTAAAGAGGCATTGAAAAGATATGAACACGAACGAACTGCGCGGACCAGTGTAATTACCAGAATGTCAAAGCGGGTTGGAATGGTGGCACAGTTGAATGACCGAGTTTCTGTGACTCTTCGAGATGCACTATTCCCGCATATTCCAGCCAGGGTTATGGAAAAACAGCTGAAATACCTGTACGAAGTGAGGCTTGAAGGACTTCTGTAAATGATTTTCTTTTATGAAGGCAGGAGAAGTTTATAATCGGTGCTTTGTTCCTTGAATTATTCGTTATGACTGGAAGAGACTTCTATTTAGCCAAAGTAGATCATCCACCTAATTTTACTCTGTTAAAGATGTTTATAAAGACGGGGAACAAAAGTTTAAACAGGCAAAGGCTACAAGGTAATTGATTATAATCAACTCGATGGACTTACTAACTTCAGGTTTGTCTAATAAAAGTCCAACTAAAAAGGAGGAACTTATGAGGTATCTAAACATTGTATATCTCGTATTGCTAATGATTTTGGCATCTTGTTCTCCTGAAGAGCAACCAGGAACATATTCACTGATAATTGTTTCTGGTGAAGAGAATATAAGTGAAACATTTACAAAATATATCGGCGTTTCCTTAATTGAATATGAGCATTTAACTAGTCTCGAGGCAGCACAAGTAAAATATCCAAACTACGATATAGAGAAAGCCCCCGCAATTTTGATATTCAGAGACAACGGAGCAGAATTAAAAAAGCTACAGTTGAAAACATATGATATTGAAGAGGCGAAGGAATGGTTAGAAGATACACTTTAAAATCGTTTTTTTAACATATTGAAACGTGAATCCAGGCAAATTTCTTTCTAAGCTTATGATGCCAATTTGTAAAAGAAGGCATTTTTGTTAGTTTTGTTGAATCATATATTTACATAAAGTGGAAAGGGGAGGTCATATGAAGGGGATTCGAATATCGAAAGTTACTATCTTATCACTTTTGTTTTTATTAACAAGTACCCTATTATTAGGATGCAAGAATAGTGATGATTTACATGTTAAGCAAAGTTCGGCAGAGGGAGTTGAAACCGATGCTGAAAAGTCAGAGCAAGATATTTCAGAATTGACAAATCAAATAGAGTCACTTCAAACGCAAACCGAATCCTTGAATCAGCAAAATCAATATTTAGTGGATGTTATTAAAAGGATAGTAGAAGATTTTTCTGATGAAGAAATGTTGGAGTTTGCCCGAAGTCAGTTTATTTATGATTTACAAATTAATGGAAAAACCATTCCCGAGAATGGAGAATTGGCTATTTCTTCAGGGAATGTGGAAATTTTATTATCACAAAGAAGTATGGGTTACGATATTTTACAACCTGATTGGTTAGAAAAGGGAAAAATTAGTGGGGACTAAATTTTGATACTACTCATTGGACTGCAACAGGAAGAGATGGTACTGTCAATACAGCCAGAGGTTATGAAGCAACAAATGTCAAAGCAGGAGAACGGATATCCTTTAAAATTACGGATGAATTGAAAGAACGACTAAACCTTGATACAAATTTAATACAAATTGAAGTTAACTAATATTTTTTTGACACTTAGTAATAGTAGAAGATTATATTCCATAAAAGCTCGATTATGAAAGATTGTACGAGAACACACAAAAAATGGCGTGCCAGGACTGTAATCAGTTCACACGCCATTTTTTGTGTTTAAATTGGTTCATTACTGTTGGATGTTCATCTCACGGATGGTTTCCTGGCTTGCAATGGCAGGGTAAACCGGCTCAGGGTCTGACCTTTCCTGCAATCTAACGGGCAGGCTTTGGATTGATTGGATGACTGCATCAAGCTTGGCTTCGATTCGCTGCAGCAAGTACAGTGTCACAACAATCGGGAACCCAACTTCGCTGATGAACGGAATCAGCTGCTCCATGTGCGATTCCTCCTTTCTTGTATTTAAAACAAGAGCCGGTCTCATGAATTAGACCGGCTCATGCTTATTAGATTAGCTCATAGTCAGTTACATTGCGTTCGATGACACGAGCGCTATCAACGGCGACCAGGGTGCCATTGGTTGGAAGGAACGCGTTGGAAGCAATGATTTGTTCCATTGCCCGCTTGACTGCTGCTGGATCAATGGGCTCCTTAGGGTTATCAACCGCCAGCTTGGTAAACTTGCCAAGATCAGTAGCGAATTGCAACTCAAGTGTTTTAGCCATGTTTTTCACCTCCTATTAAATTGGTAGAATGCCAGATTAGATGATATCGAAGCTGTCGTTACGCTCCACAGAGCTTAATAAGTCTGCGCTAAGCCCGCCAAGAGCCACAGCTGCTTGCTGTACCTGGTCAGGAGTAGCTTCCTTTCTCACATAACGGTACGTCTTACCCTTGAAGATCGGCTCGCCCTTTTCATCAAGCCCAGCCTCAAACATCAGCCTCATATTCGAATCCTTCAACATTGCCATTGCCATTTGCCTCACCTCCTTTCACCTTCTATATACAGGCGGGGAAGGGAAAAGGACAGGGTGGGAAAATCTTTTTAGGAACTTAGTAGATTGACCGATTGCTATTGGACAAACCTAGAGGGGAGGAATAAGAAAGTGTCCGATAGAAGGGCTCTATCGGACACTCCGGAAGGAAAAGAAGGAAAAAGTGTCCAATAGAAGGGCTGTATCGGACAATCCGGGTGGAGAGGAAGGAGAAAGTGTCCAATAGAAAGGCTCTATCGGACAAACCGGGTGGAGAGGAAGGAAGAAGTGTCCAATAGAGGGGCTCTATCGGACAAACCGGGTGGAGAGGAAGGAAGAAGTGTCCAATAGAGGGGCTCTATCGGACAAACCGGGTGGAGAGGAAGGAAGAAGTGTCCAATAGAAGGACTCTATCGGACAAACCGGGTGGAGAGGAAGGAAGAAGTGTCCAATAGAAGGACTCTACAGGATCCTCCTGGCGGAATAAAAGGGAAGATTCGATTGTTTTTATTCAGGCATAAAAAAGCATTCCTGTTCAAACCAGGAATGCCTTCTGGATGTTATAAAAGCGCCTCGGCAATCAGCCTATCGAACTTCCGGATGTCGACGCCTTTTTTCAGGTTGACCTTGATATGGCCTGCTCTCGTCCATAGTTCCACCTCGGCGTTCATATCAAACAGACTGCCGGCGTTTTCGGTGGACCACATATTGATGGATGAGTAGGGAAGGGAGTAGATTTCGACCTTTTTTCCTGTAAGGCCTTGGGCGTCCCTAACAATCAATCGTTTATTGGTAAAGATTGCGCTGTCGCGAATGGTTTTGTAAGCTGCGATTGCTTTTTCGCCTTCGACCAAGAGTCCATCCACATCGTTTGGTATCGGGCATTCAGAAATGAATGTCCATGCTAAAATTGCTTGAGTTGCGACCATTTCGATAACCTCCTGAAATAAGTATCTTCCCTTCTTTTATTCTGTATTTTAATGGGAATACCTGCTAAATCTTTTTCTTTTTCCAGGGTCTTAAAAAGGAAATAATAAAGATGAAAATGGTGACGGCAACTTGAAAATAGACTGCACTTTGTCTTGTTTCGTGATTCTGGATGAAAATAGGATTACTTAATGCTGCTTCCTTTTGTGTCTCGAGTAACTCCATATTTTCGACCATCAGCTCGTCCACTACAAAAATCCCGACAATTGTTTGAATGATATACAGCAGGAATTTCACGCCAATCCATTTGTGCTTGAAAAATCCCCAATTGGTGAAGAAGCCATATATGAAGCCGACCAGCAGGGTTCCAATCGCACCCCATCTGACAATATGGTCACTGATCGTGACGATGTTTTTGTAGCCAAGGTAGGCCTCGTCATATTGAGTGAAATCAATATGGAGATTTAACGCTACGGAGCTCAAAATCCCCCCAAAGAATAACACCACCAGAAAGACGTGCATCATTTTTAACCATCTCAAGCCCTTAGGCCCTATTTTTTTCATGTCATACCTCCAGGTTGCTTTATGATGCTTCCTATTATAGAAGGAGGTGGACAATCCAATAATGTTCCGCAGCCTTAAACATCTGTACGACTGTGGACTTATTTTTCATTTTTTTTTTGGGAGGGGGTAGAAGAAAAAAGTATCCGATAGATACCAAAAAAGGACAACGTTCTCGGACATCGCCCCATGCTTCCTACCGTATTGATTTGGATTTTGTTTTCGGGTAGTATGGTATTACTATTTTATGGAAGGGTGACTTGGGGCGATGATGAACTAATCCTGTTTAAGAATGAATTGGAATACATCAATCTTTCTGGATAGGGTTAGGCCTGCCTTCTGAGAACTCAATGTTAATGATGAATATACCGTGGTATGTTCTGTGTTCTTTTTGTGGTTGAAGTGCCCCTCTATCCAGTATAGAATAGGGGGCTTTTTTATGTCTGAAATGACACATGACCCAAAAGTAGGCTTGGGTGCATTGTTTAAAAATCAGGTAATACGGACAATTTTGCTGTCGGTGCTGTTTTTGCAGATCGGGATCTGGGTACGGAATTATTCGATTCTGTTGTATGTGATTGAAAAGACGAACGAAAACCCGATTGCGGTTTCTTTGATATCTGTTGCTGAATTTGCGCCGATTTTCTTATTTTCGTTCATAGGTGGGACGTTCGCGGATCGCTGGCGGCCGAAGAAGACGATGATCTGGTGTGATCTGTTAAGTGCGGTATCTGTTTTTGCGGTGCTGCTGACGTTGTTTTTTGGGAGTTGGAAAATGATTTTCTTCGCTACATTGGTTTCTTCCATCCTGTCGCAATTTTCACAGCCGTCAGGGATGAAGCTGTTCAAACAGCATGTACCGATGGAGCTTGTCCAAATGGGGATGTCGATGTACCAGACCGTCTTTGCGCTCTTTATGATTCTAGGACCTGTTCTTGGGACCTTTGTCTATCAGCGCTTCGGGATTCTTGCATCTGTTGCCGTAATGGGAGTTGCCTTCATTTGCTCCGCAGCGGTCTTGCTGATGCTGCCTGCAGATAAGGAAGCATCTGAAGAAAAACCAAAAACAACTTTGATGGAAGAGATGAAGGCGGGATTCCGCTATGTATTAAACAGCAGGGCGTTGTCATTGCTGGGCGGATGTTTCGCGGCAGCAGGTCTCGCCATCGGATTGACCCAGCCGCTTGGCGTATTCCTGATTACAGAAAGGCTGGGATTGCCTAAGGAAGATCTGCAATGGCTAATGGCCGCGTTTGGAGTAGGAATGATTCTAGGTGGAGGCATCACAGTTGCGATTTCGAGGAAGGTTCAGCCGCAGGTGCTGCTGGCGATCGGTATGGCAGCCAGTGCAATAGGGTTTATCGGGATGGGATTATCAACCGTATTCTGGCTGACATTGACGGCGCAATTTTTCTCTGGATTGTTTATGCCATGCATTCACATCGGCATCAATACAATGATTTTACAAAACACGGAAGAATCCTTCATTGGGCGCGTGAACGGTATCCTTAACCCAGTCTTCATGGGGGCGATGGTCATCACCATGTCAGCAGCAGGATGGCTGAAAACACATCTTTCTATTGTCTACATTTATGAAACGGCAGCCATTCTGCTCTTTATTGGCATTATGGTTTTGGTTCCTTTGATGAAAAAGAATCCGAAGGTAAGCCTTGAAAAGGGAGTATAGGGGAAAGGAGGTCCTTTTTTAAGGGCCTCCTTTCTTGTTAAGACAAAATCCTTTTTTCTCCCTGAAGGGCCTGGATCGGGTCGATGTTCTGCGTGAACTCGAGGGTGCCGATGTACTGGTTGTCTTCGTCACGAACGGCAAAGTAACGGATGTAGACGAATTTGTCGCGGATTTTGATCCAGAAATCTTCGGTGTCTTTTTTGCCTGATTTGAAGTCACGCAACAGGTCCTCGACTACATGAACGCTTCGTGGCGGGTGGCAGTTTTGGACAGTACGGCCAATCACGGCTTTTGTGCGCGCGAAGATCCGTTCCTTTCCATGTGAAAAATAGCGGACCACATCATTCTGGTCAATGAAGGTAATATCGACAGGCAGATGGTTCAGCAGCAGTTCGAGCTGCTTTAATGACAGGATGCCTGTCTCCATTTTAATATAGCCTTCAGAGATGGCGTCAGCGTCGATCTGTCTTCGGGCAGGCTTCCATTCCTCGGTTGGAGCGGTCAGAAAGTAGCCAATCTCATCACTTTCGTGTGCGATCTTAACCCATTCATCCTCGGTGAAATTTTGCAACGCCATTGGGAAGAGGATATTTTCTTCCCTGTAGATCATTTCGCTGACTTCCCTGATGACAAACTGGACTTCCTCGATGACCGTGTTTTTATTGCCGTCATAATTGGCCAGTTTTTGCTTCGCGGCCTTAATCCCGTCCCGGATAAAGTCGTCAATCCTCCACATATTTGTCGTTGGGCCGTAAATCCCGTACTTTTCAAGGTAGGGGAAGATCAGGTTCTCTTTTCGGCTGTAGTGCTTATCAATGTCATAGAGCAGATTGCAGTCTTCCAGTAAGTAATTTATATGTTCCGGGCTGTCTGCTTCCGCGAATTGTTCCAGGTGAACCTGCAGCCTGTTTTGTAAAAGCAGTTCAATCTCGCGGTTTTCCAGCTCGAATGTATGAACTGGATGTCCTGGCTGCTCCTCCGGTCCGTACGTGGAAAAGTTATCTTCAATTGCTCCTCTAAACATAGCCGAATGGGCAGAGTATATACGTTGCATTTCTGCAACAGACAAATCACCTTCAGCCAGCTCGACATGCTCTAGGCCGGCAATTTCATCAATTGTTATTTTTCCAATAAAAGCATCAAAGTGCGCTCTAACTTCGTTGGCATTTTTACCATCATGCAGATCTTTGAATAGCTGTTTTAAAATCACCTTGCGTTTCGCAGGATCCATTGCTTTCAACTCACGGTTATTAATTATTTCACTCATGTCCATGCTCCTCCCAGAGTGTATATAGGATGCAGTTAATCATGTTTCATATCGTAAAAATAACACTTATCCAAACATAAAGTAGTGATGCAAATCATTCTTTGTGGGTTTTTTGAGAAATTAAGCATGGAAAATTGAGCTGTAAAGGACCAAGCTAAAATGTAAAGATAGGAACGATTAAATGACCGGGGAGAAACTTCCTTGCGGGACAATATAATAGCGGAGAAGTAAACAAGCAGGGGGGAAGGTTGCAGGAACTAAGAAAAGTGGCCTAATCCAATTTGAATTAGGCGCTTTTATAACGGAACTTATGTTGGATCATAACCATCAGGTACCCAAACAGCCATTTCATTACCGGGAGCTGCAACGACCATCCAATCCTCCTCCGGCAATACGCCGGCCTGCCAGCATTCATAATCGTTGTGGCTGCCATTTACGAACAGTATATAACCATTCTTGAAGGTAAAGATGAGGTGTGGGGAGTGCTTACCAAGTTCAACCCCCGCGACTTCTTGTCTCTGAATCTCAGATATTATTTTGGACGCTTCTGCTTCAGAATACTCATCCATATCATACTCGCTGGCAGGGAACTGCTCAGATGAAGACCGATAAAGACACCATCTGGACTCTATGTTCAAATAAAGCTGTCCGTCCGAAAAGGCATTATTATGAAAATAAAGTTTTTTAGTGCCTGGCATAAAGCTTTTCACCCTGGCTTCGATAAAAAGGTGTTGTAATACATTCTCTGCAAAGGCTCTTACCTCGTTTTTCATCGTGGACTCCTTGATTATTTTATACTTCATTATTATATGAATTGAATAGCAGGGGAAGAAAAAAGAGAAGCCCTGGATAAATCCCGGACTCCTCTTTTTGAAGTTTACGCTGCTTCAGATTCTTTAGAGTGCACTTGTTTCATAAACTCGTTTACATCCGATGGTACTTTGCGGTCGAGCTTTGAAACAATATAAACGGACAGGAATCCGATTGGGACTGTGATGATTCCCGGTACGTTGAATTGCAGGAATTCCGGCAGGGAGGTCTTGAAGAAAATCATGTACATGGATGCGACCAGGCCAATGACAAGGCCGGCAATCGCTCCTTTTTCCGTCATTCCTCTCCACCAGATGCCAAGGATAAAGATTGGCGTAAACGTGCTAGCCGCCACCGTGAAGGCGAGTGCGACCAGGTGGCCGATGGAGGCTTCTTTTACCATAAGGCCAAGCGCTCCGTACAAGACACCAAGGACAATGATTGAAACCTTACCAGCAATGACGCGCTCTTTTTCAGTAATATTTTTCCGGAAGAAGGTTGCGTACAAATCATGGGCCAGGGCTCCAGAGCTTGCGATGAATAGCCCGGAAAGATTTGAGAAGACAGCTGCGAATGCACCGGCGATGACAAGGCCGAGCAGCCATTCTCCGCCAAGGGCCTGTGCTGTCGATGGAATCACCATGTTGTTTCCGCCGGCGATCAGGTCTTTCATGACAGCCGGATCAGCTTCACCAGTCAGGAAGATTGAGCGTCCAACTACTCCAAGGTAAACAGCGAACAGGAAGAACACGCTTGCGATCCCAATGGCCATCAGAGCGGATCTGCGCGCTGCTTTCGCACTTGGGTTTGTATAGAAGCGCAAAAGGATGTGCGGAAGACCGATCGTTCCAAGTGAAAGCCCGATTGTCATCGAAATGGTTTGCCAGAAGGACGGGAAGTAGTTGCCAGTTCCAGTCCAGACGGAACCATCGAACGGGATATCTTTTCCGTCAGTCGTGAAGCCAGCTGTACCAGTGATCGTTCCTTTGAACTCATTAATCGATGCCAGGATCTCTTGATAATGAAGTCCGCCCCAGATGGCTGCGCCGACCATAAGGAGGAACGCGCCAAGGCGAATCCATAATTCAAGCGCCTGGTTAAGTGTGGTTCCCTTCATGCCTCCGATTCCTACATAAAAAATCATCACGGAGCAGGTAAAGATGATTCCGAATTCGTAGCTAGTCCCAAAGAACATGCTCAGGATCTGCGCGGCACCAAGCAGCTGAGGGGCTGCATAAAAGCCGGATATCGCCAGTACAACAGCCACTGCTGCAAGACGTGCACGGCGGCTGTGGAAGCGATAGGCCAGAAAATCGGCGACAGTATAAGCGCCAAAGCGGCGAAGCGGTCCAGCGACGAAAATTGCGAGCAATGTCAGACCGATGGAGAAGCAGAATGCATAATACGCGCCATCGTAGCCTAGCTGATAGGTAAGGCCGGCAATTCCAAGGAAGGTGGCTGCACTCAGATAGTCGCCGCCAATCGCGGAGCCGTTCGTAAACCAGCCGAAGCTGCGTCCGCCGACGAAGTAGTCTGAAGCAGTCGCGCTTCTTTTTGTCAGGTAAGTAATGTAGACAATGGTTCCCATCAGGATCAGGGTCAACAGGAATTTGGGTTCAAGGAAAGTTGACATCAGCCAATCCTCCTTCCATCAGCAGAAGATGTGGATTGCTGTGCTTGCTGTTTTTTCAGACGCTTTTCATATAAGTTCGTATGGATAAATGCAATGATAAATGCCATCGCCATCGCGACGATACTGGTCAAGAACCAGCTGTAAGTCATGCCGCCCCACATACGGGAGAACATGAAATCTCCTGCATACCAGTTCAAAATAGGAATGGATAGGATAAAAACATAATAAAAGAGCGTTAGTTTAATGCCAGTACTGAATTCACTTTTCATGATTTTCTTTGTTTCCGGATCAAGCGGCTTTAAATCTTTAACGTCAATTGTATCAGCCGCTACATAATTATACTCCCGATACTCCCCTGCCAAATAAAATTCCCCCTAGAAAATATTTTGGCTGCCGCCTGTAATCATTTCCCTCCTTTAGGCAAGCCATGATATGATTAAATTGATTTTACGACAGAGAATTGTCCAATGCCTTACAATAAATTATCAGAAATATACAAATATTTAATATAATTAAATTTTTATTCGTTAAAATGGATATTCACAAAGGGGGTGTTCAATTTGTATCGAGTTTTGCTTTCGGTTGAAGATGAGAGGGAATACAGGAAACTGGCTGCCTGGATTTTGGAAGAATGCAAGGAGAATTGTAAGCTCGCAGAACACGAGAAGGATATACATATCGCGATTATTGAAGTGAACAAATGGCATGATTGGGTAAAAATACACCGGTTCCGCAAGCGGAATAAAGACTGCCGGATCATTCCGCTGCTCGACCCATCCCTGCTTCACACCTCTCCGCTGGCAATCGAGTTCAAGCTGACCTACCTTCTTGTAAAATCAGTGAAGCAGCACGTTTTTTTAAGAACCTTAAAGCGTGCAGTTGACGAAATTGAAACGGAGATTACAAGATTCACAGAAAGCGATGAATTAATCCATTCAATAGAAGCAGATCTTGGAGGAGGAGGCAATTCCCTGCCGTTTAAGGAGGCTTTTTTGCGCAGGCTCTTATCCGGGGATGTTAAGACGGAGGATGAGCTGCTGCAATCCCGTTTTTTCATTCCAGGAGAGGCTGTTCCCAACATCGTCCTGTTCATCCAGGGATTCGTCCGCAGTCCGGCTAGACGAATGCAAGAAGGCTGGCAGGCACCGATGGTGATCCAGGACTTGTTTAAAAAGCAATTTGAGGGACAACAGCTCACCTTCCTGTCCTATCGAAAACATTTGCTCTTGCTGCTCCAGGTCCAGCCTGAATATGGTTCAATGAAGCATTGGAAAGAGGGGGAGGAACGTATCCTCGAGACCATTGAGTCACTGGAGAATGAATACGGTATTCAGCTTTATATAGGAGTAGGGTCGATCTATCGTGAGCCGCTGCTCCTGCATCATTCATACAAGGAAGCATGCAAGGCCCGGCGAACGTCTCCATACGAAAGGCTTCAACTCCGCTATTTCGAGGAAATCACGAAGGACAAGCAGATTCAAAAGTGTACCGAACACATCTCCAAGTATTGCACGGAGGATTTGTCAATCAAACAGGTTGCCGACCAAATTAACCTCAGCGTTCCCTATTTCAGCCGGATTTTTAAACAAGAAACCGGACGGAACTTCGTCGAGTATGTTACCTTCGTTCGCATGCAGCGTGCTGTCTGGCTGCTTCGCCACACCGACCACACCATAGAAGCCATCGCTGAAGAACTAGGTTACAACACGCCCAACTATTTCAGCGGCACTTTTAAAAAATATGTAGGACTGTCACCGAGGGACTATCGCGCCACAGAGGAGGTTATTTTTGTATGAAAAGGGATGGTTGTCAGTGAAACTAGGGGAGACCGCGAAAAGATGTTGATTTTAATGGTCTGGAACCCGGCATGAGTTTTACTTTTTTTGGATAAACGGGAGATTATCTCGCCCGAATGAGAGATAAATCGATTTTAACGAGAGATTGAAAAAGTTTAACGAGAGATTATTACTTTTTATCGAGAGATTCCTGGTTTTGATTGAGAGATTAAGCCATCATTTCAAGTATAGCTGCTCAAAAAAGGAGTTTTCATTCCAAATGTTTTTGGAATGAAAACTCCTTTTAAATTATGCGAGCTGCTGCTCGGCGAACTCTCTGTATAAATCATGAGATTGAATCAGTTCCTGGTGTGAGCCCATTCCAGTTACACGGCCTTTTTCTATGAAGACTATCTTATCCGCATTGACGATGGTGGAAAGTCTGTGCGCGATGACAAACGTTGTCCGGCCTTCCATCAGCCTTGTGAGCGCCTGCTGTACGATGCCCTCTGACTGGCTGTCGAGGCTGGCTGTGGCTTCGTCCATCATCAGGATTTTCGGGTCGCGGAGGAAGGCACGGGCAATGGCGATCCGCTGTCTTTGCCCGCCTGATAATTTAACGCCGCGCTCGCCGACTTCGGTATCAAGCCCTTTAGGAAATTCTGCGATAAACTGGTCGGCATAAGCCATTTTCGCTACTTCCCATAGGACTTCATCCGGGATTTTGTCGCCATTTTCCAGGCCGTAGTGAAGGTTTTCACGAATGGTTCCAGCCATCATTGCGCTTTCCTGGGATACATAGCCGATCTGGCTTCGCCAGGAATTCAGCGTGAGCTGCTGTATGTTTGTATCGCCAATCCTGATTTCGCCAGCTGTTGGTTCATAAAATCTTTCAATTAGACCAAACATCGTCGTTTTGCCGCCGCCGCTTGGGCCAACGAACGCAATCATTTGCCCTGGCTGTGCATCCAATGAAACCTTTTCAATGACTCGTTCCTCTTCACTATAAGCGAATGATACCCGCTCAATGGTGATGGGCTTGTTGCTGATGTCCATTTCGATGCCTTTTTGGTCCTCTTCAAGAGGCTGGTCAAGAATCTCAATGATCCGTTCAGTTGCGCCCTTCGCTCTTTGCAGTTGAGTAAAGAACATCGCGAACGAAGTTATCGGCATGATGATCTGGAACAAGTAAAGCAGGAAGGCGATGAGCGCACCTGTCGACATTGTGCCGTTAACAACGCGCATTCCTCCATAGGCGATGATGATGACGATGACGACCATGATCATCAGCTGCATGATCGGGCCAATCAAAGCGAAAATCCTTGCTTCTTTTAATCCAAAGTTGAACAATTTATCGATTCCTCGATAACCGTTATCTTCTTCAATTTTTTCAGCAGTAGATGCTTTCATTAACCTTATCTCACCAAGGGTCTGGGTGAGATGGCCGGTGAAAACCGCTGTTTCATCCTGCAGCCCGCGGGCGATTTTGGCCATTTTCCTGCCGAGCGGAATCATGATGGCAAGTGTCAATGGGACAGATATAAGCATAAGCAAGGTCATCTTCCAGTCCATCACAAGTAAAATTACCACAGCTCCAATGATTGAGATGATTCCTGTAGCGAAATTCGGAAAATGGTTCGTGATCAGTTCTTTGACAATGCTAGTGTCATTGACAATTCGGCTGACAGTCTCGCCGCTGGACTGCTTATCAAAATAACGCACCGGCATCCGGATCAGCTTCGACCACATCCGTTCACGCAGCCTGGCGACGACCTTTTGCCCTGTGTAACTAAGCAGGTAAATCGAAATCCCACTGATAAGAGCCTGAATGATAAAGGCGGCACCGATAGCCAGAATGAGAGGCAAACTGATGGCTTCCACAGAAAAACCATCAACAAGGTTCTTCGTCAATAGCGGAACCACCAGGCCAGCAAGTGTTGTTATGATGCTGGCAGCCATACCTGTAAAAAGGGCGGCTTTTGGTATATTTGTTGAAAGTATTAATGAAAGGAATGGTTTTAAGCTTGTTTGCTGTTTTTCCATTACACGTTCTCCTGTTCATACTATTTGACTACATCATAAACCACTTTGAATATAGATGGAAATTTGGATGGATATGAAATTCGCCTCTTTTTTCTCCTTTCATAAACAAGCAGTGTGGTACACGCATATGATGAAAGTGAACAAAGGTTTGGAGGTGAAGCATATGAGTAGCGGTGTTCATGCTGCATGCAGCGTGTTTGAATTGTTTCTTGGCATCCTGGTAGGGGTAGGGTTGGTTCTGTTGTCTTTCTTTGGAGTAGTCGGTACGATACTAGCAGTACTTGGCCCATTGGCTGTTACATTAAATACAATCGTAGGTATTCTTGGTTTAATCGTAGTCATCTTGTTTGCATTCTGCCTCTTGAGAAGATTATGGCGTTGTTGTTTCGGATAAACGCTAAACAATGAAACAGTCTCTTAATGAGGCTGTTTTTTTGATGGTGGGAGTTAAATGAAGGTAAAGGTTATTTGTGTCCTTTTCGGACTGCAGCCGGAGAATAATGCCCCAAGCCTAAATCCAACCGAATCATTAAGTTATGATTAGTTTGCAACAGGAGCATGAGAAGATTTCGCTGCATTTTCAACTGGAAAAAATGCAGGGAAATTTCCAGTTCGCTATAAAAACTTAAAACTCGCTATAAAAAATAAAAAGTCGCTATAAAAAGAAAATTTTCGCTATAAAAATGTAAAATTCGCTATAAAAAGTAAAAACTCGCTATAAAAATTTTTCCACCACTTTAAAATAAGGATATTCGTTAGTTATTTCTTTCCATATATACTTTTTTCTACACATGAAGAATAAGTTTGAACCCTATCCTGATGGAAAAGGGCAATGACCGGCAATATTTCATTGCAACGATGAGGAAAATCGAACTATCCCACCAAAAAGGAAATGATTTTCAAGCAGAGAGGATCATAAAAGGGTCTTCCGTTTTTTTCGTATGTATATGAATACTAAGAGGAACCTGCTGTCTTTTAAATTTGAGTATAGTGAATTTTACATTTACAGCTTCCAAATGGTTCAGAGTTGGCGAGGGATGTAATTAGCAGTGTTCCATCAATCAACTTTCAACAATGCAGACCTTGCTATATAATGAGGTCAACAAGATTTGCGGGAAATCGGGTGATGGAATGAATACAACAATTAATGATATTGCCAGGCTGGCTGGTGTTGCGAAAAGCACGGTGTCGAGGTATTTGAATGGCGGGAATGTCAGCGAGAAGACGAAGGCGAGGATTCGCAGGGTCATTGAAGAGACGAAATATGAGCCTAATTCATTTGCCCAGAGTCTGAAGGCGAAAAAGACGAATTTCATCGGGGTGATTGCTCCAACACTGGATTCTTATGTCACTTCGACGGTGCTGATGGCGATTGATGAAGAGCTTCGAAAGCAGGACTACACGACGCTGATCATCAGCACGAGCAAGCATATCGACAGGGAAATTGAAAGTCTTGTCAGCCTGTCGCGCCAGAAGGTGGATGGTATCATCCTGATTGCGACTGGAATGACAGATCAGCATATTGAGACGATTAACTCCATCCAGATTCCTGTTTTGATTGTGGCACAGGAAGTGGATCAGTTTAACTGCATCATCAATGATGATTATCATGCGGGTTTTGAAATGGGACAGTATATTGCAAGAAAAGGGCATAAATCGGTTGCTTATCTTGGGGTGACAGAGAGCGATATTGCCGTTGGCCAGAAGCGGAAGCAGGGGATCCTTGACGGATTGGCGGATGGCGGAGTGAAAGAAGCGAAGGTTTTCCAAACAGAGTTTGATTTTCAGGATGCCTCAAGGGTCACGGAGGAAATGCTTGGTCATTTTCGGCCTACGGCTATCATCGGTGCAACCGACACGATTGCCTTTGGTGCACTGAAAACATTATCTCGCCTTGGTAAAAAAGTTCCTGATGATGTTTCGCTAGCTGGGTTCGGCGGATATAATATTTCGGAAGTCATCCATCCAGCACTGACGACTATCCGCTACAATAATAGTGACACAGGAATACTGGCAGCAAATACCATCATCAGGATGACAGATGGGGAAGAAGTACCGTCACTGCAGGTTTCAGGCTATTCTTTTATCGAAGGCGAAAGCGTCAAAAATATGAAAAGCTGATAACGTTTTCAGAAAAGGGTTGCATAAATGGCAATCCTGTTTTATTATGAATTTGTGGAACCGGTTCCCGCCACACAAAAAGATTGGTGGGAACGAAACAGAACTTTATTTTTTTACTTTTAATTGGAACCGGTTCCGATTTGAAAAGGGGAGGAATTAGAATCATGGCTAATTCAAATTTAAAGTCAAAATACCTGCCTACCGTCCAAGAAATTATTCGATTAATAGGCGGAAAAGAAAACCTTCAAGGCGCTGCTCACTGTGCAACAAGACTGCGGCTTGTTCTGAAAGATAATTCTCTTGCTGATACAAAAGCAATCGGCAACCTTGATTATGTAAAGGGATCATTTGTTGCAGGCGATCAGCTGCAGATCATCATCGGAGCCGGTACGGTCAACGATGTATACGCTGTCTTTACCAAGGAAGCCGGAATTAAGGAAATGTCTCTCGGCGATGTGAAAGAGCAATCTGCCCAAAAACAAAATGCCTTCCAAAGAGGCATAAAAGCGTTATCCGATGTATTCGTAGAAATCATCCCTGGTCTTTTGGCCGCAGCTCTATTGATGGGTGTAACCGGCTTGTTGAGCCAGCAGGGGATTTTCGGCAAGCAATCCGTTGTGGAAATGTATCCCGCGATTGCTGGCTTTAACCGATTCATTGCTATCATGTCTACCGGTATCTTTACGATTTTGCCATTGCTGGTGGTGTATTCCGCAACGAAGCGCTTTGGCGGCAACCCGGTACTAGGTTTGGTTCTTGGAGCCATCATGCTTCACCCGGATCTGGCGAATGCCTACCTTGTTGGTAATGGAACGGTAAAACCGGAGGTCATCAGCCTTTTCGGATTGAAAGTATCGCTTGTTGCGTTCCAGGGCGGCATTATCATTGCTTTAATGATGGGGCTTGTTGTTGCAAAGCTTGACCAATTTTTCAGCAGGAAAGTTCCGGATATCATCAAGCTTTTCCTTGCACCATTTTTAACAATCGTCGTTGCAGGATTCCTGCTGTTTACGGCAATTGGCCCGCTTGGCCGTCTGCTTGCAGATGCAATTACTTCAGGCTTGATGTGGTCTGTTGATAATCTTGGAATCGTTGGCTTCATGCTCTTCGCCGGCATCCAGCAGGTCATCGTTATCACTGGCCTTCACCACGTCATTGGTGCGGTTGAGGCACAGCTGATTGCTGACACAGGATTCAACTTCATCATGCCGCTTATGTCTGTAGCCCTCATGGGTCAGGGCGGTGCCGTGCTTGGCTATACTCTTGGGTTGTGGAAAAACGAAAAAGCAAGGCAGATTGGCGTATCAGCCTTTGCCTCCACTCTATTCGGAATCTCTGAACCCGCATTGTTCGGTGTGAACGTGAAGTATAAATTCCCGCTGATCGCCGGTATGATCGGTGGCGCGCTTGGCGGTGCATATGTCTATATCACAGGAATCAAGGCACTTGGTTTCGGTGCGACAGCTGTCCCTGGTTTTGCGATTGTCGCTGCACAGGGCGGAGGCCACGTCAACTATGTGATCGCCAACCTACTGGCACTTGCAGTCGGAGCGATTTTAACGATTATTTACCTGAAAGTGAAAAAGCCAGCATTGGATTAAATATACCCTGATGAGAGGAAGCGATTCCTCTCATCGCTATTTCAGCGGGAGGGAATACAACATGACAAGATACACAGAACCGAAATATAGAACGATTTTTGATGCAAAGGAAAATGAATTAGAGCAGCTGAGGGAAAAATCGGCACATTCCTCTTGGAAGCCGGCCTATCATATTCATCCTCAATATGGGCTGATCAATGATCCGAATGGGCTTGCGTATTTTAACGGAGAGTTCCATGTGTTCTATCAGTGGTATCCATTTGATGCAATGCATGGCATGAAGCATTGGGCTCACACCAAATCGAAGGACCTTGTGAACTGGGAGCGTTTGCCGGTTGCACTAGTTCCCGTTGAGGATTATGAATCCCACGGCGCCTATTCAGGTGCGGCACTTGAAGTCGATGGCAAGCTGTACATGTACTATACGGGCAATATCAAGTACGGTCCGGTCGAGCGTTCGGCGAACCAGAACCTGGCAATTATGGACAAGGACGGCACCATCACGAAATATGAAAACAACCCTTTGATTGAAGGCGTTCCGGAAGGATATACCGGACATGTCCGCGATCCGAAGGTTTTTGAAAAAAATGGCCGCTACTACATGCTGCTTGGGGCCCAGCGAAGTGACTTGACTGGTGCAATTATTGTTTATGAGTCTGAAAATGCGATTGACTGGACTTTTAAAGGTGAGTTGAACCTTAAGATTGATTTTCCTGATTCAGTTTACATGCTCGAATGCCCGGACTTTTTTGAACTGAACGGCAAAGATGTGATTGTCGTTTCACCTCAAGGGTTGAAGCCTGATGGACATGACTATCATAATATCTATAATGTCATTTATGTTTTAGGTGAATTGAATCTCGATACGCTGACGTTTGATGTTGAGGATTATCAGGAACTCGAGAAGGGCTTCGATTTTTACGCTCCCCAGACCTTTGCTGGCAAAAATAATGAACGTCTGCTGTTCGCGTGGGCTGGGATGGGGGAGATTGATTACCCATCCGATAATGAACAATGGGCACACTGCCTGTCCATTCCGCGTGAACTTGATATCGTGAACGGGAAGCTGGTACAAAAGCCTGCCCAGGAATTGAAACAGCTTAGGAAAAATGCGAAAGCTGGCGATGTAGTATTAGAGACGGCTGGCAGCGTAGAGATCGGCATTGGAGAACAGTATGAACTGGAACTCGATTTCACCGGAATGGAAGCGGACAAATTTGGGCTGGAACTTTTTGCTTCTGAAAAAGAAGGGCTTGTCCTCGAATTTAATCGCAGCGGGAAGACTGTGAGCGTGAACCGGGAAAAATTCGAAGCGGCCTTCGGCGGTGAATATGGATTTGTAAGAAGTTCTGAGCTGGAAATCGATGACACAGTGAAGGTTCAGGTGTTAGTTGACCGCAGTATTGCGGAAGTTTTCATCAATGATGGTGAAGTAGTATTCACTACGCGGGTTTTCCCTAATGAAGAATCGAACGGGATAAGGATTTTCGCTGATGGGAAAGTCAGCTGCAGCTATGAAAAGCATGAACTGGCACAGGGAATTTCGTTTTAGGAGTGAGAAGGATGACAAAGCTTTATTCGATTGGGGAGGTATTGATTGATTTTATCCCCCAGCAAAAGGGTGCAGCGCTGAAGGATGTTATGTCTTTCGAGCGTGCTCCAGGCGGGGCTCCAGCCAATGTTGCCGCTGCTGTTGCCAAATATGGGCATGCAGCCTCGATGATCACAAAGCTTGGGGAAGACGCTTTTGGTGACTTTTTGGTTGAACAACTGGAGAACGCCGGCGTTGAAACAGCCAAAGTTCTCCGTACGAAAGAAGCCAATACTGGTCTTGCGTTTGTTTCGCTGAAAGACGATGGCGAGAGGGACTTCTCCTTTTACCGCAAGCCATCAGCGGACCTGCTTTTTACTGAGGAAGAGGTGAAGGCAGAATGGTTTGCAAAGGGGGACGTACTTCATTTTTGTTCGGTGGATCTTGTTGAAAGCCCAATGAAGCAGGCACATAAACGTGCAATTTCTTTAATGAAGGAAAAAGACGGCCTGATCAGCTTTGATCCTAATGTCAGGCTGCCGCTCTGGGACAATCCCGACGATTGCCGATCAGCTATCCTCGAATTTTTGCCGCATGCGCATATTGTGAAAATTTCCGATGAAGAACTGGAATTCATCACAGGAATAAGCGATGTTGAAGACGCCATCCAATCCCTTTTTACAGGAGATGTTCAGGCAGTGGTCTTTACGAAGGGTGCAGACGGGGCTGATCTTTATGTAAAAAACAGCAAATGGGAGTCAGCTGGCTATAAAGTAGATGTCCAGGACACGACTGGTGCTGGTGACGCGTTTATCGGCGGATTCCTTTACAAGCTGCTTGAAGCTGGAGCGGAGCCGAAAAACCTTGCAGCAATTTTGAGCGAGAAGCACGAGGAAATTCTTCAATTTGCCAATGCCAGTGGAGCATTGACTGCCGCAGGCAAAGGGGCGATTTCCGCACTGCCTGAAAAGGAACAGGTACTTAACTTTATCAAGGAACAATAATAGGCCCATCAATAAGGGCCTTTTTCTATTTCTTGAAGCACGAGTTGGGGCTAATTTTCACTTTTAGAAATGAGGAAAGTTTCTCCTGCCTGGGATCATCTTTTACTAGATGGTTTTCGTGCAATTTTCCCCGCATTAATCGTCCTGCTATGCTGAAACATTTCCCAATGTTCGCCAGATAAGGGTTCCAATAGATAACTTGCTGGAAGTTTGATATATTTATAGAAGTTTATTAGAGGGAAAGCAGGGGAGAAAATGGGCTTTAAAAAGAAGCAATATTTTGGATTGGGTCTTACGCTGTTATTTTTGTTCCTCTTATTGATTACAATCCTGGCGATGATGAATTCAATCAAGGGAAACCTGCTTGAAATTGTCGAGGATCGTTATTATAAGGTGAGCGAGGTAACAAGTATCAGGCAGCAACTGTACCAGAATGACCGAAACCTAGTTCAAATGATCACAGAATATGGGGAATCCGATAGGTCTAATATACAGGCCCCCAATGCCTCTGGAAAACAGATGGATATCAGTGACAGACTGGTTGAGCTGGAATCCATTTTGAACCGGAATAAATCCAAAGTAATGGTATCCCAGGTGCAGGAAGCTTACCAGGAATATGAGGCAATGGAGAACGAGATTTATCGGCAAATTGCCAGTGGGGCGAGCCAAAGTGACGTGCGTGCTGTATACCAGGAAGACATGCTGGTTAGGGATCAGCTGTTTGATAAAATAGATGAGTTTAAAGAATATCAGGAAACCTTGATGGATGGAGCGATGAAGGAAGCCACGGGAACCTATGACAATCTTGTCATAGGATTAATTGGACTGGTTGTCCTTGCGATTGCCCTGATTACAGGCGTGATGCTCTGGGTAATCCGGGATACTGTTGGCACGGTGAATTCCTTTACAGAGACGATCAAGAAGGTGAATTATGATGACTTGTCATCAATCCCGCGGATGGATGCAGAAGTTCAAGGTGAATTCGGGGAGATTGCCCGGGCTTACAATTCGATGGCTGTTTCCATCGAGGAGCTGACAGAGAAAGAACAGAAGTACAATGATGAGATGGAAGAACAAAACTGGATTCAATCGAACTCAGTCGATATAGTGAAGCTATACAGCAGGGAAGTGACGGTTTCATCTCTGGCTGAAAACTTCATTAAAAAACTGACGCCGATCATGGATGGAAATCTGGGTGCTTTTTATCTTAAAGATGAATCGAATGGAAGGCCTTATTTTAAGAAGGTCGCTTCTTACGCAGACGATGCCGGACGGAATGGCTTCTTCGCAGGTGAAGGCATAATTGGGCAATGTGCTGCCGAGAAACAAACAGTGATTATGAATGATATCCCTGCGGATTACAGGGTGATTTCTACAGGTCTCGTGGATGTCACACCGAAGAGTATTATTATGGCGCCTGTCATGCTAAAGGATGAAGTGGTCGCCGTAGTTGAAATTGCGGGAATAACCGGGTTTACACTGGCTGGTCAGAAGCTTCTTGACAATGTCCTGGAAACTCTCGGAATTGGACTGGCCAATATCATCGGCAGGATGGAAGTGGAGCGCTTATTGCTTGAATCACAGGCCCAGACGGAAGAGCTCCAGGCACAATCCGAAGAGCTGCAGTCCCAATCAGAGGAATTGCAGTCACAGTCTGAAGAATTACAAATGCAGACGGAGGAGCTGCGGATGATGAACGAGCAGCTGGAAGAGCGGACACATGATGCGGAACTGAAATCCGAGGAGCTCCAAGCTGCCAAGGAAGATTTAGAAAAGCAAGCGAGTGAGCTTGAACAAAGTTCGACCTATAAATCGGAATTCCTCGCGAACATGTCCCACGAACTCCGTACACCATTAAACAGTATCCTGCTTCTTTCCGAGATGATGCTTGATGATGAAGAGCATGGCCTTTCGGATGAACAAAAGGAATTCTCGAAGGTAATCCATTCGTCCGGCCAGGATCTGTTGAATTTGATTAATGACATCCTTGATCTGTCCAAGGTTGAAGCAGGCAAACTGGAAGTAAGCTTTGAAGAGGTCTTCCTTGATGAGTTTACGGAAAGAATTGAACGGCAGTTCGCCCAGGTTGCAAAAAGTAAGAATATCGAATTTACCGTCGAGAAGACGGAGGATGTTACGCCAATCATCTATACGGATGAACAAAGGCTGCAGCAGATCCTGAAGAATTTACTTTCCAATGCCTTCAAGTTTACGGAAAAAGGCTCAGTCTCCGTAAGAATCGAGAAGGCGGACGAGAAAGAAACGCTGGGCTGTCCGCTCAAAGGCCAGTCCGATACATGGGTGAAATTCTCGGTGACGGATTCGGGGATTGGCATTCCGAAAGACAAGCAGCGCATGATTTTTGAAGCCTTCCAGCAAGTGGATGGCGCAATCATGAGGAAGTATGGCGGAACTGGCCTTGGCCTATCGATTTCAAGAGAATTTTCACTCCTTTTGGGAGGAATTTGCAAGGTGGAAAGCAGGGAAGGATTGGGAAGCACTTTTACAGTGATCATCCCAAACCTGCCAGATGGCTATCCTGCCATAGCTGACTTTGAAGTGAATGATCAGGTGGCTGCAGCGATTGACCAGCCAGCAAAAATGGCGCCGATTTTGCCAGAATCACCGCAATTGGAAGAGGAAATCATTGTCGGGAAAACGACGGTCCTGACGGGTAAAACCGTCATCATCGCAGACGATGACCACCGCAATATTTTCACCCTGAAAAATGTCCTGCAAAAAGAGGGCATGAACGTGATCACAGCTGATAATGGGGCCGACTGCCTCGAAAAGATGAAGGAAATCGAGCAGGTCGATATCGTCCTTATGGATATCATGATGCCGGTCATGGATGGCTATGAAGCGATCAGGCAAATCCGCTGGAATGAGGAAAACCAGGATTTGCCAATCATTGCTTTGACTGCCAAGGCGATGAAGGGCGACCGGGAAAAATGCCTTGATGCAGGAGCGAGTGATTATATCAGTAAACCGATGAAGCTGGACCAGTTATTGTCAGCCATGCGTGTTTGGCTGTCATAGAAGCTTGTGACGATGAGGATGAAAGCAGAGGGTTGAATGGTGAAAAACGAAGATTTAGAGCTTGAATTGCTTTTGTTGGCTGTCTATCGCCTGTCCGGCTATGACTTCAGGAATTATATGCGTTCCTCGATCATGAGGCGGACGACCGCAAGAATGAATGCTGAAAAATTGTCCAGCATTACAAGTTTGACCGAAAAAATCATCCATGATGAGAGGGTTTTGAATGACATTCTGAAGGATTTTTCGATCAATGTCACCGAAATGTTCCGGGATCCCACTTTCTTCAAGGCAGTGCGTGAAGAAGTGATTCCGCTCTTGAGGGGTTTGCCTGAAATCAGAATCTGGCATGCAGGCTGTTCGACGGGGGAGGAGGCCTACTCGATGGCGATTTTAATCGAGGAAGAAGGCCTCTCTGACCGGACGAAAATCTATGCAACAGACATGAACGAAAGCGTTCTGGTAATGGCTGAATCTGGGATAATGCCATTGCGTAAAATGCAGGCATATACGAAAAATTACATCATGGCAGGAGGGAACAAGTCGTTCTCCGAGTATTATGATGCGGACAGCGAAGTTGCACGCCTGAAGCCATCATTGAAAAAAAATATCGTATTTGCTCAGCATAATCTGGTGACTGATGGCTCCTTTAATGAATTCCATCTGATCATCTGCCGCAATGTCCTGATCTACTTCAACCTGGACCTGCAGCGGCAAGTATTCCAGCTGTTTGATGAAAGCCTCAGCCATAGAGGTTTCCTGGGCCTTGGCACAAAGGAAACGGCCAGGCCTGAGCTTGGCTTTTTGGAAGCCTTCAATACGAGGGAGAAGCTTTATCGCAAAAAATAATCTTGTTCAAAGCAGTGGGGAAAAATCCACTGCTTTTTGTATTTTACTAGATTGTAATATGGTAAAATTGGGAAAAAGTGCTAATCATGATTGCATGGTCAAGACGGAGGTCAAAAAATGGCATCGGGTATTTATACAATCCTGTTCATTGGCAGTATCCTGTTTTTAGCACGAAAAAAGGCAGAGGAAGAGGCTAATTTCCTGTCTAAGATTATGGGATTTTTTTTGCTGGGTGCATTTAATTTTACTTTTAATGAGGTTTCACTTCCGCTTGGTTTTTTCGTGTATATATTGTTTTTTCGGCCAAAGTTGAATGCTGATGTAAAACGGTTGGCTGCTATTCTTGGTGTATTGGTTTTTATCCTGACCTTCTGGATTTTTCCTCAATGGGAAAACCGCCCGAAATCCATCGAACATGAACTTGGCTCCGTGTATACGATGGACTTTAGTGCTGAAGATGAAAGGATCAGGCAGGAACTAAAACTTGAGGACAAAAATTGGAAACTTGAGGATTTGGAAGTGGAATATGCTAAAGATGGCAGAATAATAGATTAAAATGGCAACTGGCAGGTCAAAATGCCAATCATTTTGATTTCTATAAAATTCGATATGATTCTGGCAAGATATGAGTAGGGAGGGTACATTGTGAACAAAGCACTCCAATTTATTATAGAAATCATTAGAGTATTTCTTATTTTATTTATAGGCCTATTAATTTTAGGTTATGTAGAACAAAAAATTATTAAATTACTTGGGTTTACAGAATTTAATTGGACACTTATCTTTATTGCTGATCTCTTGTTGATATATATTTATTATAAGAATAAACTTCAATTCACAGGTTGGTTTAAAAGCACTCATAATAAAGCCCTATCTAAAAGTGGTACTAGGTTTGCACTTGGTGCAGCAATATTTTGTTTTATTTTAGGAATAGTAACTAACATTATACTTTAAAATTGTTACAGGCCTTAAAACATATAAACTCTCTAAAGGTAAACCGTTCCGTTATTAGGTGCATAATAATAAAGTGACATATAAAATCGCGTAGAATTATTTGCGCCATTTTTTCTCATCTGACAGCTTTTTTTGAATATGCACAGTAATAGACAATCAAAAACGCTAATGACAACACTTGTTGTACAAGGATAATAGGTTGTAAATTTGAGTGCCAATTTAATGTGTTGAAAATTGCTTGGACACGAAGTAAGTTTGTGATGAAATGTACTTAAACTATCGGGTGCTAATCTTCAATAGTAGAGTTAGACTTTAAACGGTTTGGCCACTAAACAAATAAACGAATTTAATCAACTCTTTTAAATCAAGATTAAGCAGAGTGAATTTTCACTCTGCTTTTTCCTATATTCACTATCTCGACTGGATCAGCACGCAGCACATATCATCGGCCCCGGCTTCCTTCTGTTCAGGAGTCAGAATCAGGTCTAGCGGCTCTTTATCCATGGCATCCGCCAAAGGGGCCATGGTGATTTTTTTCAGATATTCCGTACCTGCCTGCTCGTATTTGTCGATGGCTTCGTGGACACCGTCTGTGCAGATTAATAGCTGCAGTGATTTGGAATAATTGATTGTCTTTTTGTTCGTATGTATTTCTGAGAAAAAACCCACTGCACAGGTATTGCTCTTCAATTCCTCAATGTGGTTCCCATCTATCATCGCATGTGCTGTTGGATGACCGGCATTTATGTATTCGATTTTCCGCTGATGTGTATCGAGTGTCAGGTAAATAGCGGTGAAGTAATAAGGGATTTTTTGATTATGCAGGTTGAGCGAATTCATCCATCTGTTCAATTCTCCAATCACAAATTCGGGGTCAGGATTTGTGCGGATCGCATCGCGAAGGACAGAGGAAATGAACATGCAAACAAGAGATGATGAAATGCCGTGCCCCATCATATCCAGCTGAATGACTGCATAACGATTGCTATCAATTTTATGCCAGTAATACAGGTCCCCGGCAAGCTTGAAGGCTGGAAGGTAAGATGCTTTAATCATAATCTGATCTTCGTGGACAGGCTGGCTGAGCAGGCTGGTTTGGACCTGCATAGAGAGTTCCAGCTCGTTGACTATTTTTTCTTCCTGCTTCTTGTGCCAATCCTTCTCATATTTTAACCTTAGAGCGACTCTGATTCGTGCCAGAAGCTCTGTTTTCTTGATTGGTTTCATCAAGTAATCCATTCCACCGGCGTCGAGCGCCTCAACAACCTTACCCGTATCCTCGAGTGCGGTCACAAAAATGACCGGGATATCTTTTAAATGTGGGTTTTCCTGAAGGCGGCGGCAAGCCTCAATCCCGTCCACTTCAGGCATCATGATATCCATCAGGATGACATCCACCTGTTCTGCGACGATATATGGGTTATCCGATTCCAGATATCCGAATAAATCATGGGCAGAAGTGAAGGATAGATGATCCTTATAGCCTGCGCGGTTCAATAGTTTCTCAATTACAAATAAATTCGCTTCATTATCATCGACGATCAGAATACTCATATGTAATTCATCTCCAACTTTGATTCAACATATTTATGTACCCATCATACCATCCCTTAAACAAGATTTTATAAAATAAGCATAACGTTGATGTAAATTAATTCCACTTTAACCATAGTAAGGGAGCGCCGATATAATTTAATAGACATGTATATACTAAGGATTTTTTAGGAAGCGGGTGACCTTTTTGCAGCCAGATTTAAATAACCGGTCTCTTTTTGATGTATATAAATCCTTATTTGATTTTAATCATGATGGGTGTTATGCCCTTGATCTGGAAGGGAATTTTATCATTTTTAATGAAGAGGCGACCTCAGTAACGGGTTATACGCCTGAAGAGGCAATGGAAATGAATTTTATTTCCATTGTTCATGAGGATTATATTGAGGGAACAATCCAGCACTTTGAACGGGTCATTAAAGGAGAGCGTGAACGTTTTGAAACGGTGATCTTACGAAAGGGGACAAGCGAGCGGGTCAATCTGATGCTGACAGCTGTCCCAATAAAGGTAGGAGAGGACATACTTGGTGTGGTCGGCTGTGCGCAGGATATTACAGAAAAGAAGGAACTCGAGGCCCTGTTAAGCGGGCAAAACCGCATTCTTGAAATGATGGCGAAAGGCCTGCCTTTTCAGGCGGTGCTTGATGAAATTGTGCTTTTCATTGAGGGCTTTACCCAGGGGGCGTACTGCTCAATATTGCTTGCGGATGAAGAGGGGAAGAAGTTGCAGCATGGATCGTCCCCTCACTTGCCTGCAGTATATAATAAGGCAGTCGACGGGATTCCAATCGGCCCGACAATCGGTTCTTGCGGCACAGCCGCATACTGGCGAAAAACTGTAGTTGTGACGGATATTGGGAGCGATCCATTATGGGAAGATTACCGAGACCTGGCACTATCCCATGACTTGAAGGCATGCTGGTCTTCCCCCGTTTTTGATAATGATGCCAAGGTAATTGGCACCTTTGGAATTTATTATTGCAGCGAAAGTCTTCCTCGCGATAAGGACATGGAAATCATCGCGAAAGCCACAGATTTAACCAGCCTGGTGATCCAGCATTATCGGGCAAAAGAAAAAATTGATTTTATGGCATATCATGATGCTTTGACAGGATTGGCCAACCGCCGGCTGTTTGACGAGCGGGCCGAAAAGGCGATTGTTGAGACAAAAGTGGACCGTGGTGAAAAAACGTGCTTGATGTTCCTGGATTTGGATCGATTCAAGTATGTCAATGATTCTTTAGGGCATTCAATTGGTGACCGGCTGCTTGTGCTTGTGTCCGAGAAACTGAAAAAGTGCCTTGGCGGAGGTGCCTTTTTCTCAAGGCAGGGCGGTGACGAGTTCACGGTTTTACTGGAGCATACGACCAGAGAAAAAGCCGAAGCCCTCGCACGTACAATCCTCATTGCCTTAGAGGAGCCTTTTGTGATGGATGGCACCGATATTTTCATCACTACCAGTGTGGGAATGAGTTTTTACCCGGAAGACGGCGAAGATGTAGACGTGCTGTTGAGTAAAGCGGATGTGGCGATGTACCAGGCAAAAAAGCAGGGGCGCAATAACTATCAAGTGTACGATGTGCTGCTAGACCGGAAAGCCTTTGATAGGCTGCAGATTGAAAATGAGCTCCGTAAAGCGCTTGAGAGAGACGAGTTCGTACTCCATTATCAGCCGATTGTGAACCTTTGCAAAAATGAGATCAAAGGGGCAGAAGCACTCATCCGCTGGAAAAATGACAGAATAGGGTTGGTGTCCCCGGATCAATTCATTCCAATCGCAGAAGAAACAGGTCTGATTATTCCGATTGGTGAATGGGTGCTGAAAACAGCCCTTCATCAGCTGAAGGATTGGCATGCGGAAGGAATGGAGGGTCTGACCATCTCGGTGAACCTCTCCATCCGCCAATTCTATCAGCCAAACTTAATTTCAATGATCAGGGAGGCTGTTGAATCAGCAAACGTTGACCCGTGCTTCCTGACAATCGAAATCACAGAAAGCATGACGATGGATGTGGAGAAAGCAAGCGTCATCCTGAGGGAATTGAAGAAGCTGGGCGTCAATATTTCCATCGACGATTTCGGCACTGGCTACAGCTCACTGAGCTATCTGAAAAGATTCCCGATCGACCACTTGAAAATCGATCGCTGCTTTGTTAAGGATATCGCCGAGAATAAAAATGATGAAAATATCGCGACAACCATTATCCTGATGGCACATAACCTCGGATTATCGGTCATTGCTGAAGGCGTTGAAACTGAAGATCAACTGATGCTGCTTAAGCAGCATCGCTGCAACGAAGCCCAAGGCTACCATTTCAGCAAGCCGGTGCCGGCAGAAGAGTTTAGCAAAATAAAAGTTCCTTCGTGATAAAGGTTCCATTTTGAGGGAGAAAAAAATAGCAACACTTTTTAAGAGGGTAAATAGCACATTATTTAGCCTCTTTTTATTTTAGTTAAAAAACTTAAGCTCCTAAACAACATTAGTAAGGTTTTGAAATTATAGAAAGAGTCCGGAAAAGTGTACCTTATTAACCATAGGGGCAGCAGAATTTTACCTAAAATCCTCTTTATTACAGGATTTCTGTTTTGTTTATAGAATATGGATACTGTAAAACTAATAAGGGAGGAATTAAAATGGGGGAAGTGAACGAGTTATTAGAACATTGGATGCGTCATAGGAGAGTAACCCAGGATTTATTAAATTTGATTGATAACGAGCATATCCACTATAAACCTTGGAATGATGCATTTTCACTAGGAGCCTTAGCGATTCATATCGCCGTGTCATCTGATATGTTTGTACAGGGCGTGAAAAATGGCGAATTTACTTTTACCTCTTCTTCGAATGAGTTTGAAACAATTGACGATATAAGAAACATTGTAAGTGAGTATACGGAGAAAACAAAATCGACTTTTAAAACATTATCTGATTCTGATTTGGGCAAACAATTGGATTTCAATCAATTTATTGCCTCAGGAAAAGTGTGGCTAACTTCAATGATTGACCATGAAATCCATCATAAAGGTCAATTATTTACTTACGCCCGGTTGATTGGAATAGAAAAACTGCCTTTTTTTACGATTCAACCTCCTAAACAATAAATACAGGTTGAATGGGCTACATCAGTTTCTTGCCTTTAGCATCAATTATAGAGGTTATTAGGAGATCGGGTGCGTTGATCCAGAAGGATTCAAGCACCTTTTTTATTGAAGGTTAACTCTAAATCACCCGAGTTGTAAGCCCCAAAAATCTAAGGGAGCAAATAGATTAGGAGGTATTAGATGAAACCGCGAATTTCAGTTATAACATTGGGTGTCGATAATTTGGAAAGGTCATTGAAATTCTACAAGGACGGGCTTGGGCTGCCAACAGAAGGAATAGTGGGTCAGGAATTTGAGCATGGTGCTGTGGCCTTTTTTAATTTACAATCAGGATTAAAACTCGCCATTTGGAATCGCAAAAATATAGCTCATGACACAAGCATAAACCAAACACTAATGAGTCCAACTGAATTTACGATTGGCCATAATGTGGGAAGTAAAGAAGAGGTCGATAGGGTAATGGAACAGGCGGGAAAGGCTGGTGCAATTATTACGGTTCCAGCACACGATACCTTTTGGGGAGGATACTCGGGATATTTCCAAGATCCAGACGGACATTTGTGGGAAATAGTTTGGAATCCGGAATGGGAATTTACAGAGGAAGATTAAGTGATTTGTTTCTGGTGAAAACACCCTAATGACTAGATTACAGCATAATCAAATTTGAAGGTTGCCAGCGTAATAATTTAGTAGCAATGATTCTGTTTAAAAAGTAAACTGCTAGTATGGTAGTGAATGGCTATTAAGTCTTAGTAAATATAAGATGTAAATTTTTTTAAAAAAAGGTGGAGGCATTTAGATGAAAACAGAACAACAGTATTTTGAAGAGGGAAAATCAATTCAAACTTATATGAATGATATGGATAAATTAAAAGAGGAAAGCTTTGCAGTTTATGAGCTATTTCAACTTCCTGCAGATGGATTTGCTTCAAAGTTAAAAGAAAATCAACTTCATTTCCTGACAATTACGGAGGATTGGTGTGGAGATGCGATGATGATTAATCCAGTTATTCGCAAATTAGCTGAAGCTGCAGATATTGAAATGCGCGTCGCCTTACGAGATGCAGATACAGATCTGATTGATCGTCACTTAACAAACGGCGGACGTGCCATTCCAATTATTTTAATTTTTAATAGTCAAGGAGATTTACTTGGAAAATGGGGACCTCGTGCCCCGAAAGTTCAACAAATAGTTGATGAGGTTCGTGCGGCATTGCCGCCAAAAGAGGATTCCACCTTTGCGGAAAAACAAAAAGAAGCCTTTGGTTCTTTAACAAAAAGGTATACAGAGGATCAAGTGCTATGGTCATATGTTTATGAAAGTTTTAAGGAGAAGATATTAGCTATTTTGAAGTCAGCATAATCAGCTCCCTTCAACGATTTTGAACTAGTTCTCCGGTTTGCCTTTGAATGTTGCATAATTGTTTTTGGTTTTATTTGTTGATAATTGTCGCTGGCTTATTATTTGTCTGATCAACCAGAGGGGGATTAGTTTGCTGGATTATTTAAAAAGAGACAGAAACTGGTTTTATATTCCATTAACTTTAGCAGCTGTCACGGTTATGATTTTTAATAGTACTGGACCTTGGGAAGGTCAGTTAAGAACCGTTGCCTTTGTGTTATTCACAATACTTTGTATAAGCTTCATAGTGTTATTTAGAAACTCCAAAGGGAGAATATTTGGAATAATAATTTATTATATTTTTTTCGGATTGGTTTCATTCTTTTAAGCTGGATTAAGATACCTTTTTGTTTATAGACTTATTTTGTTAAAGATGAAGTTCTGGAAATTATATTCAAAGAATGTCGTAAAGATGAACATTCTTACTGCATTGATTGAATACAAGGAATTTATTTTTGTGCTTATATTTTTAATTTTTTTTCTGTCTAATAGAAAGGCAAGGACCAATTTTTATGAATTTTGGAAGGGACATAAAATACGTATAATATTGTTTTTAATGCTGTTTTCCTTACCTTTCATAGTAGTAATTTTAATGCCTTTCCTTTTAAAATAATTAGACAGGAATATTCATTTTTTACAAAACGATTGCAATAAAAGAGAATATAACTGAAGAAAAAGGCAGCCAAGTAGCTGCCTTTTTCTTGTGATATCCAATATTTCTTCCGTGGAATTTATTTCTATCCAATTAGGTAAGTGCTTAAAAATCCGGCAAGGGCTACGATGCACATTAGGAGGAGAATAGAAATGTTCGGGAAGAGAGTGATCGTTCCGTAAAAAACGATAACGATAATCAAAGTGACCAAAACGGAAAAAAATAAACCTTTCCAGACCGGAACAACATTAATATATGAAGATATATACGCTATTAGAAAAATAATTAATAAAATGGCGATATCTCCAAAGATATTCTCTTCAGGCAGGATGAAGATCAGTGCGAACAACCCAAGCAGCAGGATGTTCTGGAATCCCTTGTGCTCCTTAATTCTCTCTATTAATTTCATTTAGTAATCACTCTCCCATTTAAAATATAGCACTCATAAATATTTTATAGCCTGTAGTTGGCAAAGAGCTACTTTTTAAAAAAACAGCCATTTTGCAAGGGAATTCTGAAACACCTTACATCAATTCCCGTCTAATTTGGCAAAGGGGATGAAATAATATGAAAAAATGGTTGTTTTTAGGTAGCCTGTTGCTCGTCTCAATAGTTGGGGTAATTTTCTATTCTCTGTCCCAGTTCAAAGTCGTCAATGCATGGGAGGAGCAGCATATTGTCCTGCCGAATAAGGTATGGCAGCTGCAATTTTCCAAGAAAATTTCTGAAAAAAGTCTGGATCCAGATTTAATTTATGTGAGTAATGATCAGGGGGAAAAGCTCGAAACAAAGCTGGAGCTGGGTGACGACCAAAAAACCATCTACATCCATCCTCCGCAAAACGGATATGATCTCAAATCGAAAGGATACACCGTTCATTTTAAAAAGGGGATAAAATCCGCACTCGGCCGGGAGTTGGCTTCTGCCCATAAGTGGAGCTTCATTGTAAAAGAAAACCTTCCGGTGGTGGGAACTAAGGAGAATCTGGCGAGTTATTTTGAGGAAATCCTTAAGGAGGAAAAGGAGGCACGAGGCTGGTTTGGGGGGCTGAAGGAATCCTTCTCAGCTACTGAAGACAAAGCATCGGAAGAGTCAAAATCTGCGGATAAGTCGGCAGGCGGCGGGGACGTGTCTGAAACGAATATCCAGGTCCAGGGCGTTGATGAAGCAGATATCATAAAAACAGATGGTAAGAGCATTTTTCAGGCTGAGCATGACAAAGTGCGAATCATCCAGGCAGTACCCGGCACGCAGATGAAGGTTCTTTCGACCATTCAGTATAAAGAGAATTTTTCACCGAGCCAGTTGTTTCTGCAGGATGGTCAGCTTGTGGTGATTGGCCAGCAGTATAACGAATTATATAAGTCATATGAAGATATTGCGAAGGATTCGCTGAAAGCTCCGATGATGCAAGCGACGACCATCATTGTTTATAATGTGAAAAATCCTGCGCATCCGCAACAAATTCGGGAAGTCAAGGTTGAAGGTTCCTATGTTTCGGCAAGGAAGATCGAGAACTTTGTCTATCTCATCACGCAGCATTATCCTGACTACTGGCTGCTCAGGGAGAACAGGGAAATCGACATTCGTCCAAAGTTTACCGATTCAGCTGCCGATGCAAAGGAAAGATTCATTGATTATGACGAAATTCGCTATTTTCCGGAATCTCGTCAGCCAAACTATACAATGATTACTGCGCTGGATCTCGACCAGCCCAAAAAGGAAATATCGATGACAACCTACCTGGGCAGCGGCAACCAGCTTTATATGTCCAAAGAAAACCTGTACCTGGCAGTAGAGAATTACGGGGACATGGATTTCAAGGAGCGTGGTGTAATTGCCCCGGACACCGATGTGCATAAATTTTCGATTAAAGGCATGCAGGTCAAATACCATAGTTCAGCCACCGTACCGGGAACCGTGCTGAACCAATTCTCTATGGATGAGCACAACGGATATTTCCGAGTGGTGACGACAAAGGGCTATGCATGGGATGAGGAGCGGCCATCCTCCAACCATCTTTTTATACTAGATAAAAACTTAAAGGAAACCGGGAAGATCGAGAAACTGGCACGCGGTGAAAGAATCTATTCCGCCAGGTTCATGGGAGATCGCATCTATATGGTCACTTTTAAAGAAACCGACCCGCTGTTTGTGTTTGACGCCAGTGACCCGGCCAATCCGAAAGTGCTGGGAGAATTGAAGATCCCTGGCTTCAGTAATTACCTGCATCCATATGATGAAAATCATATTATCGGGTTCGGCCAGGATACGAAGATTATCGCTGAAAAAGGGGCGACACAGCCGAGGATCCTTACAGACGGCGTGAAGATTTCTCTGTTCGATGTGAGCGATATGTCAAACCCAAAAGAGAAATACACCGAAGTCATCGGCGGGCAAGGCACATACTCTCCGTTGAATCATGACCACAAGGCATTGCTATTCAATAAAGACAAAGACATATTTGCCTTCCCAATTTCGGTGTACCGTAACAGCGAAAAGAACGAATACGAACAAATTTTTGAATATCAGGGAGCGTATATATACGACATCGATCCAGCCACCGGTATTAACCTGAAATCAAAAATAACCCATATAAACGGAGAAATGCCGTATTACGAAGAATGGGAGAAGCAGATCCAGCGCCTGCTGTATATCGGGGATACTTTGTATGCCGTTTCGGCCGATAAAATTACCAGCCATAAAATGGGCAGCTATGAAAAGTTGGGAGAGTTGGAGTTCTAGGGAAATAGATTCTCTCGGGTGAGGGAGAGAATCTCTCGCAAAACCATTTAATCTCTCGTCTCAAGGCGGGAATTTCTCGGTAAATGTTAAAAATCTCTCGATAACCAGCCTTGTTCTCTCGTTTTTACTAATTTTGTAAAATGCATTAACGGAACCATAGTCTGGTCCGCCTATAAAAAAGGTCAGTTCCGCATTGGGAACTGACCTGGTTTTAATTATACAAACAAGCTGAGCAATAGGATAAATCCTAAACCTGCTACGGAAATGATTGTTTCTAATAGAGTCCAAGTTGCGAACGTCTCTTTCATGCTAAGACCAAAGTATTCCTTGAACATCCAGAAGCCTGCGTCGTTAACGTGTGAAGCAATCAAGCTTCCTGCTCCTGTTGCAAGTACGACCAGGGCCAGGTTCACGTCTGTTTGGCCAAGTAGTGGGATTACAAGACCAGCTGTTGTTAAAGCAGCAACCGTTGCGGATCCGAGTGAGATACGCAGGATGGCTGCAATGATCCAGGCAAGCAGGATAGGTGAAAGTGAAGTGCCTTTGAACAGTTCTGCTACATAGTCGCCAACACCGCCATTGATCAATACTTGCTTGAAGGCGCCGCCTCCACCGATGATCAAGAGCATCATACCGATGTGGGTGATCGCTGTTGTACAAGAATCCATAACCGTTTTGATAGGGATTTTACGGGCAATACCCATTGTATAAATGGCTACTAAAAGAGATAAAAGCATTGCTGTTCCTGCTTCACCGATAAACTGGATAGCGGAAAGGAAACCATTATTTTCAAAGCCCATTGTTTTTTGCAGTAAAGAAATGATTGTTGCGATGGACATCAAGATGACTGGCAATAAGGCTGTGAAAACACTGATGCCAAAACCAGGTGTTTCTTCTAGCTTGAATGTCTTTTGTTCGCCTAGTGAAGCGATGTTTCCTGTTTTGTTAAAAGATTCTGGTACTAGTTTTTTAGCGATTTTCGTGAATACTGGACCTGCCAAGATGACAGTTGGAATCGCAATGATAAAACCGTAAAGCAATACTTCACCAATGTTTGCGCCATATTCACCAGCAATTACTGTTGGTCCTGGGTGAGGCGGCAGGAAGCCGTGTGTAACAGATAAAGCGGCAGTCATTGGAATACCAAGATACAAGATAGAAATCTTTAATTCTCTTGAAATTGCGAACACGATTGGAATCAATAGTACTAAACCTACTTCGAAGAATAGAGCAACACCGATAATGAATGAAGCAGCAACAACTGCCCACTGAATGTTCTTTTCACCAAACTTGTTCACAAGCGTCATCGCGATTCGCTGGGCACCGCCGGAATCTGCGATCAATTTACCAAGCATTGCACCAAGACCAAAAATCAGTGCCAGGTGGCCAAGCGTTCCGCCTAAACCTGCTTCGATTGTCTTAACGATTTCTTCAAGCGGCATTCCCAATGCTAGAGCAACACCAAATGAAACGATGATCAAAGAAATGAATGTGTTGAGCTTAAAGCCCATGATCAATAATAATAATGCTAAAATTCCAATTGCTACAATTACCAATGGCATTATAATTTCCCCCTAGTTATATTTATATATCCCGCATGAAGCGGGGTGTTCCCTTTGTAGAAAAGTGGTTTGCTTAAAAATAAAGCGCTGCCATTTTGGGGCGGGGAGCAGAAGTCCCCTTATCCAATTAAGCATCTTTATTAATTAAGCTTCTTTGATAGTTTGCGATCCTTGAATAATCTTTTTCCAAGGCACGTGATAAGCTGATGAAAATTGGCACAAGCTGCCGGTATTCCTTTGCCGCTTCTTCATTCGGTGTGTGCTGGTGAGTGCTGCCGATCATTTCGGAAGCGACTTCAAAGGAATCAATTTTGCCCGTTGCGTAGAGTCCAAGGATGCAGGCTCCCAAACAGGAACTCTCATAGCTTTCAGGAACGACAACCTCGAGGTCGAATATATCTGACATCATCTGCCTCCATACATCTGACCTTGCAAAACCGCCAGTAGCCTGAATTCTAGTAACTGGACTTTCCATCGCCTCGGTAAGAGCCAAAAAGACGGTATATAGGTTGAAGATGACACCTTCAAGAGCGGCACGAATCATGTGCTCTTTTTTATGGGACATTGTCAATCCGAAGAAGGACCCTCGTACATCTGGATTCCATAATGGTGCACGTTCGCCGGCAAGGTATGGGTGGAACAATAATCCCTCTGCGCCCGGCATTACGCGTTCAGCGATTTTGGTTAAAACATTGTAAGGATCGATGCCCAATCGCTTCGCCGTCTCGACCTCTGATGCAGCAAATTCGTCTCTAATCCAGCGAAGTACCATTCCGCCATTATTGACCGGGCCGCCGATAACCCAGTGATTCTCAGTCAGTGCATAGCAGAAAATCCGGCCTTTTTCATCAGTTTGCGGCTGGTCGATGATCGTGCGGATCGCGCCGCTAGTCCCGATTGTGACTGCAATTTCGCCTTTGCGAATGGCATTTACCCCGAGGTTTGAAAGAACACCATCGCTGGCACCGATGACGAAAGGCGTTTGTTGGTCAATTCCAAGTTGTTTTGCGATTTCCGGATTGATGTTGGTGAATGTCTTTGTTGTTGGTACAAGCTCTGATAATTGATTTTTGCTGATTCCTGCAATTTGGAGAGCTTCTTCATCCCAGTCCAAATTTTTGAGATTCATCATACCCATTGCTGAAGCAAGCGAGTGGTCAACAACATACTGATCAAAGAACTTTTTAAAAATGAATTCCTTGATTCCGATGTATTTTTTTGCCTTTGTGGCGATTTCAGGCCGCTCATTGACAATCCAGGCGATTTTGCTTAATGGTGACATCGGATGGATTGGCGTTCCTGTGCGCTTGTAAACTTCATGCCCATTGAGCTCATCTTTGATTTTATGAGTCCACGCTTCGCTGCGGTTATCCGCCCAGGTGATGCATGGTGTAAGCGGCTCATCATTTTCATCAATGGCAATGACACTGTGCATGGCGCTGCTGAAGGAAATGAACGCCAGCTTTTTTTGCTGATGGTGCTTCATGATTTTCGTAATGGCTGTCAGAACCGCCATATAAATTTCTTCAGGATCCTGCTCAGCTGTTGAAATATCCGGCGTATAGAGAGGATAGCCAATGTTCTCCTGCTGGATGACTTCGCCTTTTTCGCTGAAAAGGACAGCCTTGGTACTAGTCGTACCAATGTCGACCCCTAGCATGAATTCAGTCATTCTTTTCAACTCCCTTGGAAAGCGTTTGTTGCGATATCCAAAGGTCTTCGACTTTACCTTGAACATCATCAAAATTTTGGTGTAAGGATTTGATCATCAGGTCGCGATTCTTTGTTTTGATGGCTTCAATATAAAGCTCATGATTTTCAATAATGCGGTCGAAATCTTCGTATTTTTCTTCGATCCTCGCACGCATCGATAAAAGGATGAAAGCTTCCATAACTGGTTTCGTATTGTCCCAGATCATCTTGATGTAGGAATGGTTGATGGCCCTGATAATGGTTTCATGGAACAGCACGTCCTGAAGTGAGAACTCATCGGCATCTTTATACTTGATGGCGATTTTCATCATTTCGAGGATTTTGCTCAACTCCATTACCAAATTGGTCGTATCTATTTTTATGAGTCTCTCGAATACGAAAGATTCAATCAACAAACGGACATCGTAAATTTCCTCAACATCTTTTTCAGTCAGGCCAATAACGATGGCACCCATTCGTTCCAGGCGGATCAAGTTTTCCGCTGAGAGGATTTTCAGCGCTTCTCGAATAGGTGAACGGCTAACCCCAAAATCTGCAGCCAGCTTATTCTCCGAAAGAGTGGCACCGCTTTCAATCAATCCCGAAATGATTTGCATACGCAGCTCACTTGCGACACGATCACCAGTAGAAGCCTTCGAAAGCCATTTTTGCGGATAAAGAAATTCCTTATTTTCCGTCATTTCCTCACCTTCCTGGTTAATCAAGTATACTTGTATACAAGTATTATAAATCGGATTTAAAAAAATGCAAGCGTTTTCTATGATGATTATTTTGCCAATTTCGTTTGGTTTCATTCTGGAAGGGTGTAGCAGATGGTTTTTTTTATCGCGTAAGAAATGAATTGCCCGAAAAGTGGGGGAGCAGAAAGTTTCGGTAAGAAGGAAGAATAACATGTGCCCGAAAAGTGGAGGAGCACGAGGTTTCGGTAAGAAGGAAGAGGAACATGTGCCCGAAAAGTTGAGGAGCACGAGGTTTCGGTAAGAAGGAAGAGGAACATGTGCCCGAAAAGTGAAGGAGCACGAGGTTTCGGTCAGAAAGAAGAGGAACATGTGCCCGAAAAGTTGAGGAGTAGAAGGTTTCGGTAAGAAGGAAGAGGAACATGTGCCCGAAAAGTGGAGGAGCACGAGGTTTCGGTAAGAAGGAAGAGGAACATGTGCCCGAAAAGTGAAGGAGCACGAGGTTTCGGTAAGAAAGAAGAGGAACATGTGCCCGAAAAGTGGAGGAGCACGAGGTTTCGGTAAGAAGGAAGAGGAACATGTGCCCGAAAAGTGAAGGAGCACGAGAGATTTCGGTCAGAAAGAAGAGGAACATGTGCCCGAAAAGTGGAGGAGCAGAAAGTTTCGGTAAGAAGGAAGAGGAACATGTGCCCGAAAAGTGGAGGAGTAGAAGGTTTCGGTAAGAAGGAAGAGGAACATGTGCCCGAAAAGTGAAGGAGCACGAGGTTTCGGTCAGAAAGAAGAGGAACATGTGCCCGAAAAGTGGAGGAGCAGAAAGTTTCGGTAAGAAGGAAACATATCTAAAGAAAAAGAATTGCCCACAAATCAACATGGCAATTCTTCTAATAATATATTACACATAATATGTGGAGCTGCACTGTCCATTGACTGTGCGGTTGCTCTGTAAGACTCTTCTAATAGCTTTTATTGGGAGAAGCCCATCGCTCCATTCGTTCATGACGGTTGTGGTTAATTTCCTCTCTGGAAAAAGCAACTGATAGCTTTGTGCAGAATGGAGCACCACTGATTCAATAGTCTCCTGAGATTGGCATTTTCTGCAGATGTATTTTTTTCGCCCATACTTCTCCAAAAACTCCCCACACCCCTCACAAATAACCCCTTTCCTCAACCGATCAAAATCATATGCTGGAACTCTGGTAAACGGCGACTTCTTAATATGCAAAGATAACAGTGCCTCCGCCAGTTTGGTATGTTTGTTTGTTAGTTTTGAAGAGGTTCGGTTCATCTTATCCATAAAGCGGTTCAGTTGGTTTGGCAATATGATGGGTGATTTCAGTGGGGCTTGCAGAAGGGCGAATTCAGGGTTGATGAACACGAGGTGGGGTTCAAGAGGGATGTAAAAGCCAAGATTCTTTAGCAGCTGTTTCAGCAGGGATTCTGCGCGGCTTAGTTGGTGGAGAGGGTTTTTGGTTTCGGCACCAGCCGCAGTCTTAAATTTGTCTCCATCCAGGTAATAATCCCCCTCCTGATTTTTCACTTCAAAAAGATGCAGTCGGTCCTGCGTGATGACGAAGGAGTCGATTTGAAAATGGGTGCCATTCACTTCAAGGAGCAGGTCGTTGATAATGAGGCTTTCGACGGTATGGTTCGTAAACCAGTGATCGAATTGCACTTCTCCTTCATATCCTTTCTCCAATGTGTACAAATTCATTGCATCTTTCTCTTCAAGTTCCATCCGTGACTTCAAAGCAAGTAAAATCTCTAACTCTTCTGGTTTGGTCCGTTCTTTTACTATCATATTCCACTTCCTTTCTTCCTTCATTTTAAAAGAATGTAAAGTGAAAATCAGTGAACATTCTGGGGCATTTATGATAATATTAATCTAATTTCATATGATCTTATCAGACGGTGAGGTAGAGGAGCGAATAGCAAGAGTAGTCCATCGGAGTATGACATCGTAGATGGTGGAGGAAAGGGTTGTTTGCCGAAGCGTGGCCAGGGTCAGACTGGTTATTGCTGGGATGCTTTCTGAACAAGGAGCAGACTGTCATGCTTGAATTGGTGCATGGAGAACTACTGATCGAAATGGGAGATAACGGGTATTGTAAAAGCAATGAAGGTTATTTCTGTCATTGCATTTTTTATGCCAGAGCTTCCTCAATCCCTTCCATCAAACTCCACTCCGGGCATGAACCTCTCCTGGCTTTACATTTTACGTAAAGGAGAGAATCATCTTGAGAACTATCTACAAAAATGGAACCATCTATACATTCAATTCACTAAAACCAATTGTTCAGGCTGTAGTCATCGAAAATGGCCGTTTCATCGATATGGGAACATCCGCGGATATGGTAATGCAATGGGGCAGCCAGGCACAAATCATTGATTTGGAAGGGAAAACGGCAACGCCTGGCCTCATTGACAGCCATCTTCACCTATCAATCATGGCCGATAGTTTTATCAATCTAGAATTTGTCGGAATCACCTCAAAGCATGATATGCTGGCAAAAATTCAGGAAAAAGCCAGCCAGCTTAAGCCAGGAGAATGGATTGTCGGCAGCAGCTGGGATGAGAATCTTTTTACAGACGGAGGCATTCCGACGATGGCGGAGCTTGATTATGTCGCGCCGGCCAATCCGTTGTTTTTAACAAGGACTTGCCTGCATGCGACTCTCGTCAACAGTAAAGCTTTGGAGATTAGTGGTTATCATCCGGAGGTCACAGTTCCGGAGGGAGGCACGATTGTGCTGGATGAACTTACGAAGCAGCCGACGGGGCTATTCCTCGAGTCAGCAGCGAATCTCATCAGACCTTTTATTCCAGAGCGATCATACGACGATTGGAAAAAAGCGATGCGCCAGACAATGCATTTTGCGATGAGCAAGGGGCTGACAAGTGTCCATACGAATGATCCGCTTTATCTCGGCGGTCTTGAAAAAACGTGGAATCTCTTCAATGAGCTATTGAATGGGGAGCAGCTTGGGTTACGCAGCAACCTCTTGATCAACCATGAGTTTTTAACCGATTTAAAAGATGCTGGTATGTACACTGGTTATGGCAATGAAACGCTGCAAATCGGAGCAGTGAAGATTTTTGCTGATGGGGCATTTGGCAGGAGAACAGCACTGTTGTCGGAACCGTATAGCGATGCGCCGGGCCATTACGGTGATGCGATGTATGACCAGGAACAGCTGTATGAAATAGTGAAGGGCGCACGCAATCTTGATATGCCAATTGCGGTCCACACTATTGGTGACCAGGCGCTGGAAAATGTACTGGACGTGCTGGACCAATTCCCGGAAGCTGCTTATCGTGACCGGCTGATTCATGCTCAGGTTCTGAGGGAGGAGCTGATTCCTCGCCTGAAGGAACCAAGCAGGATTGCCGATATCCAGCCGCGCTTCATTGCGAGTGACTTCCCATGGGTCCAGGAGCGCCTTGGCGATGAGCGGATTAAGCTTTCCTACGCATGGAAAACGTTAATGGAGGCAGGCGTGATTTGTGCAGGCGGTTCAGATGCGCCCGTTGAACCGGTGGACCCGATTCTTGGAATCCATGCAGCGGTTACCCGTAAAAAGCCGGGGAAAATGCATGAGGGGTATGTGCCGGAACAGAAGCTGTCAATGGTCGATGCGTTTCGACTATTCACTGAACTAGGAGCCTATCCAACGAATGAAGAGACGGTAAAAGGCACGATTGGCCGCGGGAAATTCGCGGATATGACGGTTTATTCAACGAATCCATTCGAAATGGCGGACCCAGACGAACTATTGACAATGGAGATCGAAATGACGATTATTGGCGGGGAAATTAAGTACCGAAGACTTGTATAAGCTCTAATCCTAATAAAACCATGGGTTTTTATAAAAAATTAAGTAACGTTAACTCGCATATCGCCATAAAAGAATAAAGTAACGCAGTTTAGTATAAATCATTGAATTCGCTTTTAAGTTAACCAAGTACCAAAGGCTCCCATAAAATCTTAAAATCAAGTTCAGTAGGCTTTTATAGAATCTTCTTATGTAAATTAAATACTGAAGGCTCTTAAAGGGCCTTTTTTTTATTGAAAGTTGTCGTATAATTCTAAAAATAAAGTCAAAAGTCCTAAAAGATAAAAAAGGATAGCCGAAATAAATGGTAGAGAGATTAGGGGCTAAGGGGAGCGGAGAATGAAGAATCGGATTAAGGTAGGGAAAATGAAGGCTGATTTTACGGTAAGGAAAAAGCTTTTAACGGGCTTTTTTTCCGTGCTGGCGCTGCTTGCTTTAGTGGCGGTAATCACAAACTATCAATTCAGCAATATGAATGGCCAGTATTCTTCTTCAATCAACGACAGGATGGAGAAGATGAACCTGATTGTGCAAATGGATAATGCCATCATGAGAGAGCAGCTTGCGGTGCGTGGGTATTTGCTCAATCAGGATGGGACTAGTCTGGCGGAGTTCGACCAGGCGGTGAAGGATTTTGCTAAAAGTTTACAGGCTTATCTGAAGGTGAGTACGTCCGGCGAAGGAAAGAAGCTGGGGGAAAAACTGGCGGCGGCCGAGAAACAATATCAGGATGTTGCCCAGGAGGCTTTCGAGTTAAAAAGGCAGGAACAGTCGGTAAAAATGATGCTGCTGATGCAGCAAACTGGCAATGCCATCACCACGCAGCTGAATGAAACATCCAGAGCCGCATTTGATTTTCAGGAGAAGAACCTGAAGGAGACGAGTAATAACCTGGCTGGTAAAGTAACGGCAGTGACACTGGTGATTATTGGTTTAAGCCTGGCTGCTTTTGTTATCGGCATTGTCATTGCCCTATATATCAGCAGAATCATTGCTGAGCCGGTTCAACAGGTATCGCAAGCGGTAAAGCAGGTGGCTCAGGGGAATCTTGCTGTTGGTAAATTGGGTGTGAAGAACAAAGATGAAATCGGCGAGCTGGCATCTGCTTTTAATGAAATGACGGAAAATCTAAGAGATTTGATTGTGCAAGTGGGTACGACATCAGAGCAGGTTGCAGCATCGGCAGAGGAAATGATGGCGAGTGCCGAGCAGACGAATTCAGCCACTAACCAGGTTGCGACAGCGATCCAGGAGGTTGCAGGCGGAGCTGAAACCCAGAGCAAGAACACGGAAGAGAGTGCGAAAGCGGTAGGGGAAATGGCCGGAGGGATCCAGCAGGTTGCTGAAACGACATCTAATGTAGCCGAGTCTGCTGCTGAAACAGCGAAACAAGCAAAAACTGGCCAGGTTTCATTGGAAAAAGTTATCGAAAAAATGAAGACAATCAATGAAACAACTGGCGAAACCAATGGTGTTATCAAAGATCTGGATCGGAAGTCGGCGGAAATAGGCAAAATCATTGAAGTCATTACCGGAATTGCTGATCAAACGAATTTGCTGGCATTGAATGCTGCAATTGAGGCGGCACGGGCTGGAGAGCATGGCAAAGGATTTGCAGTTGTCGCAGATGAGGTCAGGAAGCTGGCCGAACTTTCAAGACAATCAGCGAACCAGATTTCGGGTCTGATTGAGGTCATCCAAAAGGAGACCCATCAGGTGGTCGAGATGATGAATAAAGGAACAGCCGAGATTTCTCAGGGAACATTATTAGTTGAAGAGACCGGCCGAACATTTGATGAAATTCTAAGATCAATCGAGAATGTCAGTGGGGAAATCCAGGAAGTATCGGCCATTTCAGAGGAAATGTCGGCAAGCGTAATGCAGGTGAATGCTTCGATTGAAGAAGTAACGAGAATCGCCCGCGGCTCCGTCGCCAGTACCGCAGAAATCGCCTCGGCCACTGAAGAACAACTGGCCTCCATGGAAGAAGTTGCGTCATCATCGGCTTCACTCGCGCAGCTTGCTGAGAACCTGAGAGAAATGGTAGCGACGTTTAAAGTATAGCCTATGAAGAGAAGCATGAAATTTGGAGATCTTATGCTCTTTTTAGTATGTCAGCCCTCCAGCTAACAACCAGCTGTCGTCTGTAAAATTATCCTTCCTTTTCAAAGAAGCATCCTCATGCCATGTGTATTCGCCCAAGCCAAAACCGGGATAAATGCATATAAAGGTAGTGAAAACAAAAAGAGAAGAGGGAGGTAAGCCGATGTACGCATATAGACATCCTTATCAAAGACAGGATCAGCGGTGGGGCTTTGGATTACCGTTTTTAGGCGGTTTGGCTGGCGGATTGCTGGGAGGCGCTTTGCTCTACCCAAGACCATTTTATGGTGGTTATGGCGGTTTTGGTTACCCGGCATATCCAATGTATCCATGCTGCGGGCCTGGATATGGGTTTTATTACTAATTCCAACAAACAAAAGGGAGTAAGCCGGTTGGCTTGCTCCCTTTTTGCGTGTCTAACACTAGAATCACACGATCATGTACAAGACCCGGCTGCCACAGGACGCTGCGTGGCAGCGCTTCTTCAGGCAATCAAGGCGCTTATTATCGCTTACTTATCAGCTGATATTGGCTTTTTTTACCTGGTGCTTGTCCATGAATTCCAGTGAGAGCTCGTTGAATTCATCAGCCTTCTCGATATTGCAGACATGGCCGCATTTTTCGAGGATGATCAGTTCTGATCGTTTATCGCCAAGAAGGTCTTCGGTTAATTCCCGGACGAACATATGGTCCTCGGCTCCTGAGATATAGAGCTTTGGCACGTCCTCACTGTTTTCCTGTACATTGCTGTAAGTGGCTTTGACGTCTCCGGCAAGATGATACCAGGCCAGGAAGTTTTTGCGCTTCATTTTGTAGGCCTCCTGGATGAAAAATCGCCTGGAGTCCTTATGGTTATCCTTTGGCATTAGAATCAGGGCCAGAATGCGATACAGCCACATGTATGGAATGAAGTTTTTTATTAGGCCTGCCAATTTAATCAGTGCTTTTGCAAACAGATTGAACCTTGTGATAGCGCCGCCCAGAACTGCAGATCTGACTCGCTCGGGCTTGGTTTGCAGGAGGTGATGGACGATGATTGAACCAAGTGAAACCCCGACGAAATGCGCTTTGCGAATGGAGAGGTGATCCAGTGTGCGGAGGATTTCCCTGACGATTATATCAAAGGAAAGCCTTTCTTTATATGAATCTATGTCCGGTGATTTTCCGTGGCCAGGCATATTGATCGCGACAATACTATATTTTTTCAGGAAAGGTTTTAGCTGCTTGTAAAAAATGTTAGAGTTCCCGCCAATCCCGTGCAGCAATACAATGTACTCCGAGCCTCGGCCCTTATATAACCTGTAATCCAGCATTCAATTCTCCTTAGTCATTCTATGTTGGTTAATTAATGATACCCTTGATGCTCTTGATAGTAAACTGATAGTACATAAAAAACGGCAGGTACCATCTGGAAAGGATGATACCTGCCGTGAACACCTATTTTTTCTTGCCTTTTTGGTCGACTTTAATGACTACTGTTGTCAGAGGATCAAGAGTCAATTTGTCTTTTGACAGCTTGAAACCGGACATTTTCGATACTGGAGTTTTACCAGCTTCGTCATTATCGACAAGCACCTTTCCTTTTGAGAAGTCAAGGTCGCCTAATGTCAATGTGCGAGCTTTAGTGTCAGCGTTAATGAAAACATAGTATGTTCCAGTTTGATCTGTAGAGACGTTTTCGTAAGCAATGACCAAGTCGGTATCATTGATTTCAGGCAGGTCTAGCAATCTTACATTCTTATCAACTAGTTCTTTTTCGCCGAGACGGAAAGCGTTTGTTGATTTTCTCAGTTCGATCAGCCCTTGAGTGTAGGCTTTTGTTGTTGTGTTGATTGAGTACTCTTTCTTGTTTGTTGCTTTTTGCCAGTCAAACATATTGATGGCATCCGATGAATCATATGAATCGTGGATGAAGTAGCCAAATGGGTTTCCTTGTTCATCCTTTAATTCGTGATACTTCTGTTCAGGAACGCCTTCACCGAACCATTGCTTTGTTCTGCCATACTCTTGGCCGGCGTGAAGGAAAGCAGTACCTTGAGATGTCAGGATTATCGAGTTGCCAACACGAATCCTTTTGTGAATCTCAAGATTGTTTTCAGGAATGGCTGGATCCTTTTTAATCGATTGGGCAATGACATCATATAACGGAAGGTTATCGTGCGCTTCGATGTACTGAACCATATCGCCCGGATCATCGTCAGCTGTATTGCCTGGCTGACCTTTAATGTTGTTGAAAATAGTGTTGATATCTCGTGCACCGCCAGTGATGAAGCGAGGCTCGCCTTCTGAACCAAATCCTGATTTCAACTCGTTGCGGATTTCATCAGAGAATACGCCGACGTTGTCCGTCTTATCCATCCAATCCTGGTCAGCGCCCATGCCTTTAAGCTCTGGCTCAGCGATGTGTCCTGCAAATGTTCTCCAGCCTTCGCCGATGAACAATGCATCAGGGTTAACGGAAGCTGCAGCGTCATATGCGTTCTGGATAGAAGGATAAGTTGCGTCACCCATCATATCAAATCTCATGCCATCAATCTTATACTCTTCAAACCAATATTTCACTGAATCTACCATCAGCTTTTCAGCCATTTTGTGGCTTGTTGCCAGGTTGTTGCCAAAACCGCCAAGGAAATTGCCCTGGGCATCCTGGAACGCGTAGTAGTTCGGAACGATGTCATTTAACTGGCTTGCTTTTGCCATATGAGTATAGACAACGTCAAGGACAACACCCATTCCTGCATCATGGATTGCATCGATTAACAGCTTCAATTCCTTGACGCGCTGTTCAGGGTTTGTTGGATCCTCTGAATACGCTCCATCAGGGGAGAAGTAGCTGTGTGGGTCATAACCCCAGTTGTATTCGTTGCCTCCAGCAGAGTAGTTTAATTCTCTTTGGCCCATCTTCGTTTCATCGCCATAGTACCAGGCCATGACAGGAAGCAATTGAACGTGAGTGACACCAAGCTTTTTTATATATTCCAGCTTGTCGATGAACGCTGTATAAGAGCCCCACCTAGCATTCAGGTCACCTTCAATGGAAGGGTCAGATGTGAAGTCACGTACGTGTACTTCATAGATGACTGCATCTTCACGCTTTTCATAGCCTTTGATTTTTGCATGATCGAATTCTTCAGGGTCCGTACCGCTCAGGTCAACAATCGCCGCCTTGCCGACAGTGTCTCCATCCGGACCTGCTTCGCCCTTGGTGTTCACTGTAAAGGCTGCCATCGATTTTGCGTAAGGATCAAGAACCTTATTTGTGACTCCGTCATTCGTCACATCATACTGGTAAAAATAACCTTCAAGATCTTTTACCTTCAGGTCGCCAGGAGCTATATCAGCAGACCAGACGCCTTTTTCACCCTTTGTTAATTCGATACTGCCAATTTGCTCTGCAGCATTGTCTTTATTGAAGAAGTTAGCGACTACCTTGCTTGCTTTAGGTGCCCAGAGCTTCAAAGTTGCTCCGCCATCTTTATAAGTTGCACCGAGGTCGTCCCCATCATAAGCAAACATTTCGTCCATCATTCTCCAGCCGGTAGATGCTTTTACGGTTCTGCCAGAATACGTAACAGAAAGTGGAAGCTTTTCTAAATCGAATGTTGCTTTCACTTTAGCGGAAGTCTTTCCAGTGATTTCGGCACTTACCACCGGAACTGCTGCGCCGGTTGAATCCTTCACTTCAAGTTTCGATTTTAAATCTTCAGCTGTTAAGCCATCTGTCATGGTAAAGCCTAATAGAATCGTATCTTCAGAGACTACTTCAGCAGACGTTAAGCCAGTTGCCTGCTCCCAGTATGGAGAGATATAGACATTATCATCACCCTGTCTGACCCAAACATGATTGTATTTGTCCAGAAGGTTGAAGGATTTATCGCCGCCATCCTTATCTCCATTCGTCTTATTAAGAGTGATCATCCCAATTGTCTTTGAATTTTCTTTTAGCTGGATGTCAACATACGCACCATAGCGGTCTTTACCAGAGAACGAAGCGGCTCCAGTCGGCCAGCCATCAGAAGGTGCAGCCACATCGCCCCAGTTCCAGAGGCCCCAGTTTTCATAGTCAGCTTTGTCGCGAACATAATGGACGCGGACTGTATTTGCTGGCAGGTTGACTGGTTCATAAGTGTAGACCTTGTCATCGCCTTGCTTGATGAAAATTTCATTCATTTCAGATGATGTGATGGTAAAGCCTTTGTCTCCGCCGTCTTTACCGGCATCACCTTTTGTAATATCCATAACGAGGAAGCCGATATTTTTCGCGCCTTGTCTAAGTTCAACGTCAATATATGCGCCATAGCTATCTGTTTTCTCGAACATGGTTGCACCAGTCGGCCAGTTGGCAGAAGGGGAGGCAACATCGTTCCACAGCCATGCGCCAAAGTTTTTATAGTTGTTGTCGTCACGCTTGTAATGAATACGGATATGGTTAGCCGGGATTGGGTCAACTGTTCGGTCTCCGCCGCCATCTCCAGAACCTGCCACTGCAGCAGCCGTAATCTCACCGCTGTCGACCGTCAGTAAAACAGTTCCGCCATCAGCTTTTGAAGGAATCGCTAAAGTAACTTCGCCTGCTTCTGAAGCGGTGTACGTTTTGCCAGAGTAGTGGTCTGTCACGATCGCCCCAGCACTAACCGTCAATTTTACATCCTTAGCTTTGTCGGATACGTTCAGGCCGACATATGCTGCTTCATTTTCATGCTTTCTCGCGAAAACCATGAACTTGTCAGCATCTGAACCGCCGATCGTCTTACGTGCACCTTTAGCGAAAACATCCGAGTAATCACTTCTGAAGTTCAAAACCTTTTTATAGTGATCAAGGACATCATTGCCTTCAACCTGATCCCAGGCAAGGTCATAACGGTTGTCAAATTGCGGATAGTTGTTGGCTCCGCTTTGCCCGAGCTCTTCACCGTAGTAAATCACAGGCTGGCCTTTGGCTGTTGCCTGAAGGGAAGCCGCGATCTTAAGCTTGCCTTTGTCATTTCCTTCTTTGTATAAGAAACCATCTTCGTCATGGCTTCCGAGGAATTGGCCAAGTGTAGCTGTGTTATCAATTTTATCGTTGCGGGCAATCAGGGCATCATTTGCTGCCTTCAGCTTGCCGTTTACAAAATCATGGGCAATGCCTTTGAATCCAAAATCCAGAAGGGAGTCCATCATTCCTGTTTCCAGGTAGCCTTGCTGGTTATCAACACTGGCTCCCCATGTTTCACCGATCATCTTGTGTTCTGGCATTTTTTCAGTAAGGGCATTTTTGAAAGCCATCCATGTTGCATCTTCAACGTGCTTCACTGTGTCCACACGGAAATAGTCAATCTTATTGCCTTTAGCTGTTGTAGATTTTTCAATCCAATCTGTTTGCCAATCAATGATTGTCTTGCGGACTGCTGGATCTTCAGTTTTTAAGTCTGGAAGTCCTGCAAGTTCACCTACGACTTCATCCGTTCCAACATCGGAACCCTGGCGAAGCAGGCTGCTGAAGGTGCTGCGCTCAGCGTCAGTCGGATAACCAGCTGGAGTGTTGGTTTTTTCACCATCAATGTCTTTGAGTCCATAACCTGTATGGTTCAATACAACATCGACCATGATTTTGATTCCGCGATCATGGGCAGCGTCAATCAGTGTATGGAAATCTTCCATGGAACCAAAATGAGGATTCAATTTCCCGAAATTGCTTGCCCAGTATCCGTGGTAAGCATAGTAGGAATGTCCTTCAGCATTGTCGTAACGCACATCATGCTTGATGTTTTCTACAATCGGGCTGATCCAGATGGTGTTAACACCCAGTTGGTCAAGGTAATCAAGTTTTTCGGTGATCCCTTTGAAATCTCCGCCCTGATAAGTGCCGCGGTCATTTTTCGCATCATAGTTCTGATTGTAAGGATCATTATTTGTTGCGTCTCCGTCAAAGAAACGGTCTGTCAGCATGAAGTAAATGATCGACTCGTCCCAGTCAAAATCATTTTCACCAACAGTCTGTCTAGTTTTGACTTCCACAGAGGCTGTTCCATTATAATAATTGCCAAATGAATCAACGACGGTCAGAGGAATTTCTTTTGTGCCTGCGGTAACATTATCATCTACGGCAATTGTAATCTTCTTTAAAGAGGGGTCAATCTCAAGCTGTTTTGACCCGCCGAGTGTTGAAATGTCAGCTGTCATTTTGTTGATTGACAGGCCATCAGCCAGTCCCAGCACATCAACAGTCAGCACCGCATTTTGATTGTAGTCGATTGCTGCTGGTGTCACTGAACCAGAAACAGCCAGATCAGCTTTTTGGAATTCGATTGCTGAAGCAGCGTTATAAGGATCTTTTACTTCAGCTGTTGTGCCATCCTTTTTTGTCACAACATATGTGTACGGAGTAGTTCCATTCGGAATGTTTTCATATGATGCTATGAATCTCTCATTCTCTGGCTCATATGTCATTGGAATGGTTTTACCGTTAAATTTCAAATCAACTTTTTCAATCGTGCCCATTGCATCATTTGCGAAAAGCTCTTTGTCACGATAAAAGAAAGTAGCGTTTCCATTATCAATTACCGGAGCAGATCCATCTGGAACGACACGGATTTGTTCTACACCACTTGTGATGAAAGCTTTCGTGATGGAGTCGTTTTTATTCACAGGGATAAAACGGTCTCCAAATTCTTTTTGGGCAGTATTCCAGTCGTAAGTGCTGCGGAGGACAAAGCCCATCTGCGTTGTGCTGGCGCTTACTGGGATATCTACAACAGCCTTGCTGCCTTCCCTGGTTGTAAAATCAACCTGGCCATCTGCCACGCCAGTATTCCATGTCCAGATATTCCATTGGCCAAAATTTTGATCTTCACGGATGTAAGTAAAGCGGACTTTGCGATCGGTTGTTTCAGAGGTTGCTGCCGTTCCTTCTGCGTTCGCCTGCTGGGCAGGTATAAAAGGAAGCCATAGGCTTAACAGCATGATCGCTGTCATGAAAATCGAGAAACTGCGTTTTGTGTTCCTTCTCATTCGAATTCTTTCCTCCCTAGATGGATTGGTGTGCCAAGAGTACTAGAAAAAAGCCCCCTTTCCTTATCTGTGCAATATTGTGAAATCGTTTGCACAAACGAGCAAAAAAATTTAAATGCCCAAATAATGCAAGCGCTTGCAATAAACTTTCTTAATAATTTTACAATATCCTTTCCAATCTAGCAATCCACCGCCGCCTATCAGCTTTTAAACAAATAGTGCTAAAAACCTACATTTAATACGATAAAAACAGTTAAAGGAATAATAAAGCTAGCAAATTTCATAAAATATACATAAACTGAAGGCGTTAAAAAGAAAGATTTGTCGAAAAGAAAGGGAAAATAGCATAAAAATAAGCAGAATGACCTATGATTTATTTTTCTTCTTAATCGTAAGAATATTAAATATCTTGTATTCTTTATTTATTACAACTCGAAAAGAGGTACTCTAACATGACTGATTTTAACCGCCTTTTCCGAGAGCGAATCGGCTTTCCTATAGATACACCAATCACGATGGGTAATTTGGACAACCTGCTTGAATTGACGGCCGCATCCCTCCCATTTGAAAACCAGTGCACATTGACTGGGAATCTTAGCGAATTAAATGAAGAGAGCCTGATTGAGAAAATCATTCATAGGAATGAAGGTGGTCTTTGCTATGACTTAAACGGAATCCTTTATTTATTTTTAAAAGATAATAATCTCGACGTGCAGTTGATTCGCGGAGCAGTATATGTTCCTGAACTTAATGACTACAGTCCAACTGGACACACCCATGTCGCTATCTTATTGACTGATAGAGGCGAGAGGTACTTGGTTGATACCGGATTTGGCGGGAATCTCCCGTTAAGGCCCGTTCCGCTCGGCAGTACTGAAATGAAGACACCGACTGGCGAGTTTCGGGTAAAAAACGAACAAAGTGAGTTTGGGGATTACATTTTAGAAATGAAGCTGAAGCATAAGGATACTGACTGGAGAATTGGGTATGCCTTTGATTCTGCACATCCAGTCCAAGATGTCAGGGAATTGAATGAGACAAAAAGGATTATTACAGAACACCCAGGATCACCATTTAATAAAAAGCCGCTGGTTACCAAAGTCACTTCTACTGGAAGCATGGTATTAACAGAAACTAATTTTACACAGTGGAAGAATGGACGGGTTACGAAACAAGAGATAGATTCACTGAAATTCAAGCAGCTGGCAAAGGAACACTATAATCTGGATATAAAATGAAACCTTCCTATAGTGTAAAACGTTAGTATAGTATCAAAAATGACAGGTGGATGGTTGAGAATGGATTCACGGGATTATTTATTGAATGAGTTAAAGGAAATTGAAAAATGGGAGAAAGACCAGAAGGGGTTATGGTTTTGGGAGAAGCTGACCCGGCTGCCATTCAAAATGCTTGATCGGTTCACCCCTAAGTTCGTCCAGGAAAAGGTCGGTCTCCTGCTTGACGAACTCGGAAGCTATATTCAAACCGGGGGCCAGTATTTATCTAATGAGAAGTCAGTATTTAATCACATCGAGAAGAAGACTGGCCGTCTGGTCAGGCAGCTTTCCGACCTTGAGAATGTACCAGTAGAGGAAATGAAAAAAGCATCATTGGCACTTGGCGAGCAGCGGAAAAAGGCAGCCGCCATTCAAGGTGCAAGCACAGGGATTGGCGGTATTTTTACGTTAGCGATTGATATACCGGCAGTTTTGGCACTATCACTAAAAACACTGCAGGATATCGCAATCATACACGGGTACGATCCCAGGGATAAGAAAGAACGGGTCTTCATCATCAAATGCCTGCAGTTCTCTTCAGCCGATGTAGTGGGAAAACAGGCCATTCTAAATGAGCTTACCGGTTTCAGCAACGAAAATAAATCACGCGAAGTCGTTTCCGAGCTTCAGGGCTGGCGTGAAGTCACCCTGACCTACACCGAATCCTTCGGTTGGAAAAAGCTGCTGCAGATGGTTCCGGTTGCCGGCATTGTATTCGGCGCCTTCGCCAACCGGTCGATGGTCAGCGACCTTGCGGAGACAGGAACCATGCTGTATCAGAAGAGACGGATTTTGGAGAGGCTGGAGAGGGATTTGGTTGAGGAAAGGTAAGGACTTTTGGTTTGCAAAGTAGTATTATCTGTTTTTCCGTATTCTCGGTTTTTCAGTATCTGTTTTATCTGTTGTTCGAATCCGTCCTACAGGTTTTTGAAAGCTTTGAGAAGGGGAGACCATTCGATGTCATCATCTTTGCAGCGTTATCTATTCTGTCCCTATATTTAGCTTTTAAAATGGCAAATGAGGGATACCGAGCTGCCAGGGCAAAGAATCTACAGGAGCTTCCATAAAAACAGAGCCGGAATATTTCAGGCTCTGTTTTTTAATAAGTGCTTCGCAGATTGTATCAAATAGTATGCAGCATAAGACAGTATAAAAACAAAACCCGCATCAATGAGGTTTAGGAAAAGATTATGTGTGTTTTTTTCCAAACCAATTCTTTCAAATAAGAGATCAATCATATCAATGAAGAAAACATGAATCGCATAGATTCCAAGAGAATTTCCACCTATTTTAGTGACCAACAAACCCTTTCCAAGCCCAGGTTTACTTAAGGCATATAGAAAGAGAAACAGCGTCAGGAAAATCGTCGAAAAGAAGTATTCACCGTGTTTGGCATCTAAATTCTTAAGCCAATAACCTTCCAACACCTGCAGGACGCCAAAAAAGCAAAATAAATAGAAGTAAATGCTCTGATTATATTTCCGCCATACTTGCAGCTCAGCAAGCCAGAATCCCATAACGGTATAAAACAGGCTGATATAAAGAGCAGCCCGGGTTGTGGTCACCGGCAGCTCATCAAAGATGGAATAGGACTGGCCAAAGAGACCGAGAAGATTTAAACATAATGAAATCACCAGAAGCAGCTTGATTCTTTTCATCTTAAAGAAGAGATAAACAATTACGATGCTCCACACCAATGAAATCACGAACCACAACTGGTACCCGCTTGTTCCCTGGCCATAATAAAGGATGTTAAGAACGTCGAAATTATCCATGTATCTGGACAGTTCCTTCTTCGTGTCTCCGTGACGAATTAAAATCCTGACAATATCATAGATGAAATAGAAGATCAGCCAGCTAAAATAGATCTTCAGAATTTTTGTTGCGTATTTTTTGAAATAAGAAAAGGATTCGGCATTCTTGTTCACCTTCAGCCCGAAAAAATAGCCTGATGCGGCGAAGAAAAAAGGTACCGCAAACCTCGTAATATTATCAAGAACGAAATATCCCAGCTGGTCATTGCTCGGGAATGTATGAATGATGACAACTGCCAGGATAGCGAAAAATTTGATGAAATCGATCGCGTAATTGCGCTGCATATTTTGCCTCGTGAAATTAGGATTTGCCCTTAGTATTAGCACCATAACCAGCTTTATGTGTATAGAAGGGAAGGCACTTGGGATAATAGAAGGCAAAAAGGAGGAGACGCACTTGAACACTGATAAAAGAAAACAAGAAAAGAACCAGCCCAGCCAGGATATAAAAAACGACATGCAAAATAACGACCAATCTCCTGCAAAATCAGATGGATTCCGGTATGATTACGATGATTCATCAGATGTGAATTAAAAAAGCCTATTATTCCGCTGCATTTAGGAATGATTTAGATCCAGTTTCGATGTATCGACCACTTTTGGAGATTTATCGAACACATTCCGGAATATATCCACCACATTTTAAAAAATATCGACCACATTTCGGAATATATCGACCACATTTATGGATATATCGACAACATAGAGGAAAAGCCACTCCACATCGCAACAGTCATGTGGATTTAAGAGAAATGGTACGTTCCCAATAAAATACTGACCCTGTCGCTTTTGAGCAAAGAGTATCAAGCACATGCTGGTACTCTTTTTTATGTTTGTTTTCACTCTGAATTCCAATTTGATTATTTTTGCCTCATGCTGATTCTACTAAAACATGTATTAATAATATTGGTTTTACGAGGAAAAAAGTTTCATTCCCACCTGATTCTGATAGTTTTTTGGCCTTAAATACTAAGTGGATTACACATTTTTCACTTTTTGCTGACATTGTCCTATACGGTTCCGCCCCTTGCTGCATTGAATGTAGTAACGATGGACAAGGAGGTGAAAAACAATGAATTGGAGTGAAATTTTCAAAATGAAACAAAAAGGAGGAAGCATTAAGATGGAAGAACAAAAAACAGCCATGCCGGCAGAGATTGTGAAAAAGATGAAAGAAAAATTGGAAGGAATCGATAAAAGCCAACTTGCAACTGGACAAGCTGAAGATGGATCATGTGAAGATTATTGGTGGTCACCTGTCTGTATTACACTTTGTGCTCCGTTATCAGGTCTGCCTTTCAACCTTGATTTTAGCCTTGAATCAGTAGATTGTAACTATGATGGCCACTGTAATACGCCTCAGGTATTTGTTGATGGAGAGCAAATTTGCGTAGTTCTGCCAGGGACTGTGGTTTATACTGTGATAGTAAATGATGATATGAGTATTTCGTGCTCATACGCAGGCTTTTACTATGAAGCTTTATAATAGCTGAAAGAGAAGGGGACCAGCTTCGCTTTTGGGGCCCTTTTTATGGAATGGCCTGTTCTGTTCTGCTACCTTAAAAATTCAATCACTATTCTTTCATCTAGTAAGCCTGTGGAATAATTATGAGATGCGTTTATAATTCTCGGAATGTCTATTATCAAACAGGCAGGATTTAGATAGAATATGAAGAATAGTATAAAAAAATTCAATTCTAAAGGAGTTCCTATGTCTAAAAAAGATTTGTTCATAGCGTCCTTGCTTGGTGGTGCGATTGGAGATGCCCTGGGTTATCCTGTTGAATTCATGAAACTGAATGAAATTCAGGCTAAATATGGTGAGATGGGCATTACGGTTCTTGAAATCGGTGAGTACACAGATAAAGTGCTGATTTCTGATGATACCCAAATGACTTTGTTCACTGCTGATGGCATGATCTGGGCTTACGATCGGATGAGCGAGCGCGGGATAGGGAGCTATGCAGGAAGCGGGATTTATCAATCCTATTTACGCTGGCTTTATACCCAGACAAGGGACTTGCCGGACGAGCATTATGACTGGCTGCTTGACCTTCAGCCTCATGAGGATAGTGGAAGTATATTAAACAATAAGGAATTGTTCTCGTTAAGGGCACCCGGCAATACATGTTTGTCGGCGCTTGAAAGCAATAAAATGGGCACGATTGAACAGCCGATCAACAACAGCAAGGGGTGCGGCGGTGTCATGCGAGTTGCGCCGGTCGGTTTATTTTTACATAAAAATCCTGAAACTGCATTCAGGGTGGCCGCGGAAGTAGCAGCGATCACTCATGGCCATCCGTCAGGGTATCTGGCAGCCGGAGCGCTCGCTGTCATCATTGCAGAACTGCTGAATGGCAAGAGCATACTTGAAAGTGCAGAAAGGGCGCTTGTCCTTTTAAAAAACTACCCTCATCATGAAGAAACATACGAAGCGATGGAGGCGGCGATTGAACTTTCCCGAAGTGATGAGGATCCTGTCAGGGCGATATCGCAGCTGGGAGAAGGATGGGTTGCTGAAGAATCACTGGCGATTGCTCTATACTGTGCCTTGAAGGAAACGGATTTCAAGAACGCTTTGATCATGTCAGTCAATCATGACGGCGACAGTGACTCGACAGGTTCGATCTGCGGCAACATCCTGGGTGCATGCTATGGTTTCGAAGCTGTGCCTCGGGATTGGGCAACTCAAATTGAGCTAAAAGAATTGATTATCGACACAGCGAGCAGGTTATATGATAGATATATGAATTGATCAATTAAGGGGGAATCCTGATGAATACATGGATTCTCTTTATTTTTAAATTGACCTGAAAAAGGAGAAACTCCTATGAAGCTATCCAATGAAAATCTGGAATTGAACGAGTTGAACGAAAGTGACACTAAAGGTTTGATTGAGCTGTCGGCATCAGTCCGCTGGGATTATGATGAAGAGGAAATAAGAACATTATTTTCGTCGGCCAAGAACATATACGGCCACAAAAACAATGAAGGGAAGATTGTTTCCAGTGCTGCTATCATCCCTTATGACAATAATCTCGCCTTCATTGGCATGGTTATTGTCCATAGCGATTATCGGGGACTTGGGTTGGGGAAAGTAGTAACACAAAAATGTGTAGATAATGCGTCTGGCCGTTCCATTTTGCTGATTGCCACAGCGGAAGGCAAACCGTTATATGAAAAGATCGGCTTCACGGTGGTAGACTCTGTTCACAAATACCTTTGCAGCCAGTATATTCCTGTCAAATTAGCACCACATAGCGGGTTAACAATCGAAGCAGTTAAGGAAGAAAATTTAGAAGAAGTAATCGATCTGGATGGAGCAGCTTTTGGTGATAAAAGGAGCCTTTTCCTTCGCAACAGGATTAAACAGGCTAATCAATGTTTAGTAGTCAAGAAGGATTCAAGAATAATTGGATTTGGCCTTTCCATATTGGGGCCTGTGAATCTGACTCTGGGCCCAGTGGTAGCGCCAGACACCGGAATTGCCGAATTAATCATCGACTATCTTGCCAGTAACCATAAAGGCAACTTGAGAGTCGATGTACCCTCAGGCAATGAGAAGCTGATGGCTTACCTTGAACAAACCGGGTTTATAAAGGCCAGCAACCCTCCGGTAATGGGAATCCATACGAATAAAATGCCTTACAGAAACAATACTCTATTCGCAATTGCATCCCAGGCTTATGGGTGATCATTGTCTAACGTAACATCAAACATTATACCATGCTGCCGATAGAAGCACGGAATTACTTTTCTGAAAAAAAGATAGTAAAACACCTGTCTCCGTTGTAAAATAAATTGAAAAATTGAATAGAGTTTGAGATTCGGTTTTGTCATCCATCTTGAATTACAGGAGGAAACAAGGGAATTTAAAAGATTAATGCTTTCGTTTATATATCAATCTGTTTTTCGAAAAATTTATAATAAAGAGGTTGATGAAAGTTGAGAATGGATGCTGTTGATGTAACTCCAAAAGAACCTACGATTTTTAATCATATCGGAAACAAAATCAAAACCGACGATCGTGAAATCAACATTGTTGCCAGAATGGAAGAACCATTAATCGTTATATTGGGAAATGTGCTAAGTGACGAAGAATGCGATGAACTAATCAAGCTGTCTAAGGACAAGCTAAAGCGTTCGAAAATTGGGAATAGCCGTGAAGTGGATGAACTGAGGACAAGCAGCAGCACGTTTATTGAGGAAGCCGAAAATGACGTAGTTGCGCGAGTCGAAAAAAGAATATCGCAAATCATGGGCATTCCAAATGAACATGGAGAAGGCCTGCAAATTTTGAATTATAAAATTGGCCAGGAATATAAAGCCCATTTTGACTTTTTCTCGTCAAATGTAAGCAACCCAAGAATCAGCACTCTTGTCATGTATCTGAATGATGTCGAGCAGGGAGGAGAAACCTATTTCCCTAAGCTCAATTTCTCAGTATCACCGCAAAAAGGCATGGCCGTTTACTTCGAATATTTTTATGATAATCAAGACTTGAATGACTTAACCCTGCATGGCGGTGCCCCAGTCGTCATCGGCGACAAATGGGCCGCAACGCAGTGGATGAGAAGAAAAAGTGTAAAATAGATTCCTAGAGAAGCATGGTGAGCATGCTTCTTTTTTTGTGTGGTCAAGTTTGGAATCAAACTTATTGTGAAGATTTAAATGGTACAAATGATCTTAAGGTGACTGAAGTGAGAGATAAAACCGATTTACGGTCACATAAAAGGCCAACATGTGCCCGAAGAGAGGGAGGAGACGGATTTACGGTCACATAAGAGGACAACATGTGCCCGAAGAGAGGGAGGAAACGGATATACGGTCACATAAAAGGCCAACATGTGCCCGAAGAGAGGGAGGAAACGGATATACGGTCACATAAAAGGCCAACATGTGCCCGAAGAGAGAGAGGAACCCGGATTACGGTCACATAAAAGGCCAACATGTGCCCGAAGAGAGGGAGGAAACGGTTTTACGGTCACATAAAAGGCCAACATGTGCCCGAAGAGAGGGAGGAAAGGGATATACGGTCACATAAAAGGCCAACATGTGCCCGAAGAGAGGAAGGAAACGGTTTTACGGTCACATAAAAGGCCAACATGTGCCCGAAAAGAGGGAGGAGACGGATTTACGGTCACATAAAAGGCCAACATGTGCCCGAAAAGAGGGAGGAGACGGATATACGGTCACATAAAGGTGAACATGTGCACTAAGGAACGAGGGATTATGGTATCATTTGACATAAAAAAGCCTGCAGACTAAATCTGCAGGCCACCTTCATATTAATCCAGATCGAGTGAGGTATCCTTTTTGAATACTTTCAAGACGATTAAGTAAACAATCCCGATTCCGAGCCAGGTAAATCCGAGTTGTTTGGAAAGGGGATCAAGTGAGATCCAGACATAACCGATGATAAGGAAACCGATTAATGGCAGTACCAGGTGTTTGAAATAATCCTTGCTCTTTTGCTTTTTGATAAAATAAATCACCATGGATGCATGAAGGAACAGGAATGCTGATAAAGCACCGAAGTTGACTACTGATGCCAATGCTCCAATCTGGGATGAAAAGAATGATGTTACGATCAGTGAGATTAGCGCGACAAGCAGCGTGCTTACATATGGTGTTTTGAATCTTGGGTGTACCTTTGAAAGGATCTTTGGAAGCTTCCGGTCACGGGCCATACTGTAAAGGATACGGGAGATGGCGGCCTGGGCTACTAATGCATTCGCAATACCCCAGGACAGGGCCGTTGCTAGTATCGTCGTCCATTTCAACCACGTTCCGCCAGCAATTTCGGCAATTTGATAGAAGGCAACATCAGCATTTTCAAAGCTAGTGTAATCTGGCCAGATCAACGCAGCTACCCATGTTTGGATGATGAAGAGCAGCCCCACTACGAGCAAGGAAAAGACGATGGCTTTGCCGATTGCTTTGCTGCCGCCTTTTGATTCCTCTGCCAAAGTAGAGATGGCGTCGAAGCCCAGGAAGCTTAGAACAGCGATTGATACTGCGCCCATTACAGTTCCCATGCTGAAATTATTTGCATCATATAATGGCTTCCACGTAAATTCTGCTCCATTTACACCCTTCATGACCGCGAAGATCCCGACAGCCACGAAAATGGACAGGACGATAAGTTCAGCGACAACAATGATCTTGTTCGCCTTGGCGGTAAACTCAATTCCCAATACGTTGACGACCGTGTTAATTGCAATAAAAATTACCAGCCAAACGATTAATGGAATGTTTGGTGCGACATCGTGCAATGCTGCCGCGCTGACTAAATAGAGGAGTGCAGGAATAAAAATATAATCCAGCAAGATCAGCCAGCCAGCGATAAACCCTACTGAATCATTGATTCCGCGTTGTGCATAGGCGTATACCGATCCGGCAATTGGAAAAGCTTCAGACATTCTTGCATAGCTTAAAGCTGTAAAAATCATTCCGACCATTCCAATGAGGTAAGCCAGGGCGACCATCCCATTTGAACCCTGGGCAACTGCTCCGTAAATTCCGAACGGGGCAATCGGCACCATGAATACCAAACCGTAAATCAGAAGGTCCCAAAATGTTAATGATCGTTTCAGTTCCTGTTTATATCCGAAATTTGTCTGGGTTTGAGTTGATTGCAGTTCAGCCACGGATTATACCACCTCTTTCTTGAACAGCTGGATGTTGTAGGCTTCGAGGATGGATCTTGGCACAAAGAACCTTGCTGTTTTAAGCGGGTCGACAATCTGGCTGATCTGGGCCTGGCCCGCCGCACTCATCAGCATCGTGAACTCAGCCAGAGATAAATCTGTCTGCGGCTGAAGCAAATCGATCATTTCTTCGACAGCTACATTGGCTGCCTCATCTAAAAGCTCTTTAGATACAAGAGTAGCGATACCTTCTTCGTTTTCCAATATAGGATGATTGATGCTGTGTCCTTTGATGACCTCCAGCGTGACCTTTACTGTTGCAGGAATTTCAATGCCGGATACACTGATTTCACCGTCACCCATCGCGGCATGAAGGTCACCTAACGCAAAAAGGGCGCCTTGGTGGAAAACAGGGAAGTATAGTGTGGCCCCTGTTGTAATCAGCTTTGTGTCCATGTTTCCGCCATGTGCTCCAGGTGTTCCATTATTGACTGCTTCACCTTCAGGGGCAACTCCGATTACGCCGATCATCGGGTTAAGAGGGAGGGCGATTTTTTCGTTAAAAATGGCTTTGTCATCCTTTACAGGGATGATTTTTACTTCGAATTTCTCCATGCGGTGACCCATGACACCGAGCTCCGGACCGACTACCATGACGCCCTGGTCTGCCAGCTGAATCTCATCAATTGTGACCTTTAAAATATCTCCAGGCTGTGCTTCCTCGACATATACCGGTCCTGTTGCAGGGTTGATCTGATTCCAGTCAATCGCGTTGAACGTCGTTTCTGCCGACTGGATTTGATTCTGGAAACAGTCGAATGTCTCAATTTCTACCTGCGAACCGGACTTCACTGTAAGCGCGGGTTGATTGTTTTTATCCATGGCATAAATAAATGATTGGGTTGATAACTGGGCAGTCATGAAAATCCCTCCTGAAATGTTATTTTTATTTTCTGAATAATTTTAATTTTAAACTTTTTTAGGAAGGGTTGTTTGCAAAATTTCAACCTGTTTTTGCACAAATTCATTTAAATTTGTTCCCAACAATGTGCACACAAATAGTTAGAGTGGCAGTTATGGGAGCAACCAGCCATATTTCTGAAATCAAGATACTGAGTGGAACACCTGCTATGCTCATCATTCCGACAGTCATAGCAAAGTGGCTCCGCGAGAAATTATTTTTTACCAATGCATAAAAAAATGGAACAGCCGCCGAAGTGAAAAATGAGATAAAGTAGGGAAGCCATTCAGTAAAGAATTCCGAAAGGTTGATGCATGTAAATCCAATAACAACTACCAGCACAATTCCAAATAAATAGGCTTGTTTTAAAGTATGATAGGACGATTGCTGATTATGGCTTGCTGTCCGGAGATGTAGAAACAGGCTGAGCAAGGAGTAAAGGGAATGCCCAGTACCTACTGCGAGCATGGCAATGCCAGTATAGACGAAAATATGTGACAATATGTTATTCGATCGAATGACCGATTTCATCAATTCTGTAGCTGTAAGAGTATCCGCATTCGAAAGCAAGTATATTGATAAACCTGTAAAGGATAGCAATAATGCAGTCCATGAAAAAGAAGAATATCGTAAAGCGGATATACGGTGATTCGGTCTGATGACACTAACTGATTCCCAGAAGTAGACGCTGGTGAAGGTTTGGCCGGCCATCACGAAAATGAACGTCAGGAAGCAGAGGATGTTTTCTATGATGCTCCCGTGGTAAAGTCCGTCAAAATTCCTGGTGATTTGCTGATAAACGATCCCGGTTCCGGTTCGTAAATAAAGGATCAGGACTGTGAAAGAAATGGTGAATAGTATGCCAATCAAAAGCAGGTTGCCGACTCTATTCACTCCTGACCTTCCACCTAAGCCAAATAAAACAAAACTGAAAATAAGGAACAAAAATATCCCCAGGCTCGCAGGCTGTTTGAAAAAGTCTTGAAACAACATGACCATCAATGTGGTCTGAATCAGGATGCTTCCGAGACTGGAAATTCCAAATAAAAAAAATGGGATGATGTTCTTCCTTTCAGTGTAATTCATTTGGTCAGGAAGCATTTCATCAATTCTTTCCTGGCTGCTTATCATGCTCCTTAGAATGATGTAAAGGAACAATGGAGAAATCAGAAAAATGAAGAAGCTGGATATCCCGCTCTTAACGGTAAAGAGAAATGGAAAAAGGAATGTTGCACCAGTCATATATGGAATAACCAGAGAATAGGTTCCGCCGCTCAAGCCTACTTCTTTTCTGTTCGTAAATTCATAAATACTGCGATGGCTTCCGATTTTGTCTATGCATAATATGACCAGGGTAAAAGCGATAAATAGAAGCAGATACCAATCGAACATCAATGATTCTCCTTGAATTGACTGGGAGTGGTCCCTTCAATTTTCTTGAACAAATTGCTGAAGTGATGCTGACTTGAGAATCCGACGTACTCTGCAATCTGAAACAGGCTCCAATCAGGATTTTCAATCATCAGCTGTTTCGCTTTCTGAATCCGGAAATGGTTGATGTAGTCAGTAAATTTCACACCGATTGTTTCAGTGAACTTTTTGCTTAAATAGGTGGGTGTAACAAATACTTCCCTTGCCAGGTCGGATAGCTGCAGCTTTTGATTGTACTTCTCATGGACAATCTCTAGTACCTTATTGATCAGGACGGATTTGGTTTGTGTGTATGCTTTTTTTTCCAGGAAATCCTCGATCATTTTGAGTAATTCTGATTCAATAACCGGTTTTACCAGATAATCCAGCACACTGAGACGGATTGCCTGTTTTGCGTAGCTGAAATCCTGATAAGCGGTTATCAGTACTACTTCGGTATTGATATCATTGATTCTTAAGTATTCACAAAAATCGAGCCCTGTGTCCCCGGGCAGCTGAATATCGACAAAGGCCAGCGGGAAAGAGTGATGATTCATTAATTGCTTGGCTTCAACCACATCTTCAGCAGTGAATATTGTCCAGTTTGGATATTGTTTTTTCACCAGATAAGTGAGCTGTTCAAGCTCCAATGGTTCATCATCGATTATTAATAGATTCATTGTGATTCCCCCGGTGTAAATGGCCAAATGGCTTTCACTTCCGTCCATTCTGGCTCTCGTTTCATTGAAACCTCTGTGTACAGTTCAAATAACAATTCCATCCGTTTGCGTATATTCTCCATGCCAGTACCATCCCCATCTGGAAGAGACTGTCCGGCATCATTCTCGCCATTATCCATTACCTTAAGGACAACCCAGTTACCCTCACGGCGCAAATCGATTTTGAGCCGCTTTTCACCGCGTTTATTTTCAAGTCCATGCTTAAAGGCATTTTCTACGAATGTCTGCACGGTGTAGGGCGGCAGAAGTGTTGGTGCGGCGTGTGCATCAATCATTATGTCTACTTCGAGTTTTTTGCCAAAGCGCAGCTGCTGGATGGCCAGATAGTTTTTGGTATGCTCCAATTCTTTTTCAAAAGGAACGAGCGATTCCTTGTCTCTATTTTGATATCGCAGGAACAATGAGAACTTCTCCATTGAATGAATGAGATCCTCATTTCTGTTCAGCCTCGCCAGTGACATCATCGCATTCAGGCTGTTAAATAGGAAATGCGGCCTGATTTGCTGGCTGAGCTGGAGATATTCCATTTGGTGAAGTTGTGTTTCCAGCTGGATTTGCTTATTTTCCATTTGCAAGTAATCAAACTCTTTTTCAAGCAGCTTAAGAATGCTAAGAATCGCCAAGGCTATGATTGGAATCAGGATACACAGGAAAATTATGAGCGAGAAAATGGCCGAAGTACCTATCATCATTGATTCAGTCCTTTAGAGAATTGCCTATTTTTCTATCTATCTTACTCTTTTTTCAAGATGTGGTACACACCCTTCGTGAGATTCGGTGCAATTATAAAAAGAGTCTTCGGAATAATTAAAAATGCTTACTAAAATAGCTATTAAAAGATTATGAGAAAGTTGTATAATGGAAAAATCAGTAAAGTGAGGTGGCTTCCATGGAACTATGGAATATATACGATAAATATAGGCATCTGACGGACAGGGTTCACGAAAGAGGGCAGGAGATGAAGCCAGGGGACCATCATCTTGTTGTCCATGTCTGGATTGTAAACGATGATGGCCAGTATCTGATTCAAAGGAGACAGCCGTGGAAAATTGGCTTTCCGAACATGTGGGACTGTTCTGCTGCGGGTTCTGCCCTCATGGGTGATGACAGTGAACAAGCTGCGATTCGGGAAACAAAGGAAGAAATCGGAATCGGCCTGGATATGGATAAAGGGGAACGACTATTCACAGTGAAGTTTTCTGAGGGTTTCGATGATATCTGGCTCGTCAGGCAAAATATCGCGCTTGAGAATCTTCAGCTGCAGGGGGAGGAAGTAGCTGAAGCGAAATGGGTAAGTGAAGAGGAAATAAAGGAAATGGTTGAAAAAGGCGAGTTCATTCCGTTTAATTATTTCGAACGGTTATTTGAAGTTGCCAATTCAGGGATCAGCTTAAAAAAGGCTTCAATTCATGATGCTGAGGAACTTTTAGCTTTGCAGAAAGAAGTTTTCCTGCCATTGTACAAGAAATATAATGACCATGAAACAAGTCCTGTAACGCAAACGATAGAGAGATTTTCAGAAAGATTCGAACAAGGGGATTATTATAAGATATTTTATCATGACACGCTCGCTGGAAGCGTCCATGTCCATGAAAAGTCTCCTGGGTTAATGAGGCTTCGAATCATCAATATTTTAGACAGGTTCCATAACAGGGGCATTGCCCAGCAGGTCATGAAACGTCTTGAGCTGATGCATCCTGAGGCGGATGCCTGGGAGCTGGATACTATTCTTACCGAGGAACGCAACTGTTATCTTTATGAAAAAGTGGGATACAGACGAACCGGAGAGGCCAAAACGATCAACGATGATCTCACGCTTATCCGTTACCTGAAAAATTCCAGCCTGAATAAAATCGAAAGTATTTAAGCAGGCGCCCGGAAAAAAAGGACCCCAAAAACAAAGAAAGACGGCTCTCCATAGATTGGAGTAAGCCGTCTTTTTTTGAGATAAGAAAGTTAATTATCATTTCGAGAAATGTCCAGCTTCAGCGCCTAACCCCTCGAGTCGCTTGTCTAGTTTCGCCTCCTAGAAACTCCGAAACTTCAACTCCGTCGGCAGAAGCAAAAAGCGCTTCTTTGTCGGAGTCTCCAGTTTCTGCGTTTCTTGACAGTCGGCTATACTTTTCGGTTCCGGTCTGCCCAATGAAGTCAAAGAACGACTTCACCGGTCAGCCCTCCAGCGCTTGTCGGGGCTGACCAAGGCGCTTACGCTTTTCTGATTACTTAATTCCTTTCATGTATCCCTGAATCTTTGGAGACATGATGAACAGGATGATACCCAGGATGATGGATGCTCCACCGATTGTTCCGAAGTAAGTCATTTCTGTTTCTGGCGAATAGAACTTAACGATTTGAGCATTGATTGCTTGTGCTGCAGCACTTGCAAGGAACCAGAGGCTCATTGTTTGTGCAGAGAAAGCAGCTGGTGCCAACTTGGTAGTAGCTGAAAGTCCAACAGGGGAAATCAGCAATTCACCAAATACAACGATCAGGTAGCTTAGCACAAGCCATAGAGGGCTTACTAGTGCATCTGAACCTGTGAAATATCCTGGAATCAGGATGACAAGGAATGAAAGACCAGCAAAAATCAATGAGAAAGAGAATTTCTTTGGAATTGATGGCTGACGGTCACCAAGCTTTACCCAGAATCCCGCAAAAATTGGTGCGAAGATGATGATGAATAATGGATTCAGTGACTGGAACCATGCTGGAGAGATCGTCATTCCAGCGAATTCTAATTGTGTACGCTTGTCCGCATAGTTAGCAAGGATTGTTGAACCCTGCTCCTGGATTGCCCAGAACATTACAGCCGCCAGGAACAACGGAATGTAAGCAACTACACGTGAGCGTTCAACTTCAGTTGTTTTAGGGCTGCGGTACATAACGATAAAGTAAGCAGTCGGAATTAAGATACCAAGAATTGTTACTAAGTTAATAAAGCTTTCAAATGTTAAAAGTCCAGCAGGAATTAAAATAGCACTTAAAATACCGATTGCAATGATCGCGATAGCAAAGATTGTAAATGTTTTCTTCTTTTCAGATGGAGATAGCGGGTTTGGCACCGCTGTACCAGCAAGACCCAAATTGTTTTTCTTTGTCAAAAGGAATACAACTAGTCCAATGAACATACCGATTGCCGCAATAGCAAAGCCATAATGGAAGTTGTATGCATCAGATACTGCCCCAACAATAAGTGGAGAAAGGAATGCACCTGCGTTGATTCCCATGTAGAAGATTGTGAAACCAGCGTCGCGACGAGCGTCAGTTTCACTGTACATTTCACCAACGACAGTTGAAACGTTTGGCTTCAATAAACCTGTACCAATTACAATGAGAACCATTGATAAGAAGAACATTGTTACGTTTCCTGGAATCGCAAGCGCGATGTGACCCAGCATAATCAGTATTCCGCCGTAGAACACAGCTTTAGATGTACCGAAAATACGGTCAGCAAGCCAGCCGCCAATGATTCCTGACATATATACGAGTGAGCCGTAAATGGACATGATGGAAAGTGCTAATGTTTCATCGAGGCCCAATCCGCCTTTTGATACTTCATAATACATGTAGAATACAAGGATCGCTCTCATTCCGTAGTAAGAGAAACGTTCCCAGAACTCTGTGAAGAAAAGTGTGAAGAGACCTTTAGGATGTCCGAAGAATCCTGTTTGAGGCACACTATCCACAATTTTCTGCCTATTAAGGTTTGACATAATTACCCCTCCCTGTTTTTCTATTTTAGGATACTTTTCGATGTGTGAATTGTCAAAAACAATATTAGGAAACAATCGTTTAAAACGTTGATTTAAAAGGGTTTTTACACATTTTTCACATTAAAGAAAGTTTATTAAAAATCATCTAATAATTAAGAAAAACCCCAATAATCAGGTAATTTAGCAAAAAATACCATGCATGGCCAGATTTTATTTACCCACTTAAGAAAAATCCAAACAATTACTTTAGGTGAATATTAATTAGGTGTCAGGGTATTCAAAAAATAACGGCATTCCAAAAGGAGGAGGAAAAATGAAAAATAATTATGGGAGATTTGGCTTGATGGTCCTGACATCCACAATCATCATGTTGATTCTCATGTACTTAAATGTCTACAGTATAGACCATGTATTCTTCAGTGAAACAAGATTGTACATGGCCTTGATCATGGGAGGTGTTATGGCGATTGTCATGCTGGCATTCATGCACAAAATGTACACGAATAAGAAAATGAATTTCGGGATATACGCCGGCAGTGCCCTATTAATTGCAGTCTCCCTGTTTCTCGTACGCAGCCAGGCCACCGTAGACGATACATCCTGGATGAAGGCGATGATTCCACACCACTCCATTGCCATTTTGACAAGTGAACGTGCCAATATCGAAGATCCGAGAGTTCGCAAGCTCGCAGATGACATCATAGAAGCACAAAGAAAAGAAATAAGTGAAATGAAGACGTTAATTAAAGAGCTTGAAGAAAAGGAGAAATGATAAATGCTAGAGTTTAATCCTCGTGATTAAACTCTTTTTTTGATTTTAATTTCCTAATCTTTAGGAGATTTATAGGGAAATCAAGGGGAATTCTGTCGAAACAAAAATATTTTTCATGGGTAAAAAGGACGAGGTAAAAGGAGATTTAAATCGAATACAATTAATTGGAAAAATAGAATGCACTATTTTTCTATTAAAAAAAGTGGGGGAAGATGAATGGCCAAAAAGGTAGTGTTTTTGCTGTTATCGCTGGTTTTTGTCATGTCTGCAGTTCTGGGAAATGTCAGTGCTGCACCAAAGAAGGAAGAAATCCCATCAGCTGTTAAGGGATTAATAAAGGAAAAAGGGAAATCCTTCAAAAACAGTCTGGTTATCTTGCAGGAAAACGGAAAACGGGATCGTATTTTTACAAGGACTGACGGATCCGGTACTTTCACAGCAAAATTATCTGACGGAACATACGCTGTAAAAGCCATCAAAAGCAATAAGGAATGGTTTAGTACAAATGAAAGTTTTGCAGTAAAAGAAGGAAAGATTAAAGGGTTAAAAAATGGGGAAATTCACCTTTCAGATAAGAAACAAAAGAAAAAGCCTTCCTCTCAAGAGAGCAATTTCAGCGGCGTTCTCAAAGAAGGCGACAAAGGATTGAAGGCTGATTTGGTCATGGCCAGATACAGCGATTATGAGGAAGAAATGTATGTAGTATCTTCAAAAAATAACGGAAGCTTCTCAGCTTACCTGCCTGATGGCACTTACTATTTATATGGAGTGGAAGAAGCTGGCGGATTCTACCGCTATTCAAAACAGTTTACTGTGGTAGATGGAGTGGTCCTGTTCGATGGTGAACCGAAATCATCACTGGAAATAACCCTTCCTGTGAAGGCTCATAATGGTAAAGTCACTGATTCTTCAAAACCACTATCAGATGCAGCTATTATGTTGGAGAAGAGAGTTAGCGGTGAAGAATACGACAGTGAATTCATAGAGTATGTTGCTGCCAATAAAAAGGGTGAATTCGTGTTAAGAAAACTGGAAGATGGAATCTATTCCGTCAGTGTTGACCATGCTACCTACTCAGGTTGGAACCAGTTGACCTTTGAAGTGGTGGATGGAGAGATTTTTATAGAAGGGGAAAAAGTTTCATCCCTTCAAATCGTCGTTCCTAACTTGAATGTTAAAGGGACACTGACAGATGGAAAGAAGCCGATTGCAAATGCCTACGTTATTATAGAAGGTAATGAATATGGCTTTGGTACTCCTGTTGACACAAAAGGGAACTTCCAGTACCGCCTGGCTGATGGGCAATATGTGATTTATATGGTTGATGAACCATATCGCTCCACTATGGTGAACGTATCTTTTGAAATCAGGGATGGGAAAATGGTTCAGGATGGAAAGGTTGTATCCTCGCTGAATATTGTTTTGCCGCCGGTTACTTTTTCAGGGAAGTTAGTGGAGGACGGAGTTTCCCTGCAGGGGGAAGTTGCTGTCGAAACTCTTTCGGACGATGGCAATTATGAATCGTACTATGCCATGACAAACGAAAATGGAGTTTACTCCATGCGCTTGAAGGATGGGAGTTACCGGGTAACACATGGTTACTTATTCGAAGAGGGAGAAGAAATCTTTCTATCACAAGACTTTGAAATCAGTAACGGTAAATTGTACGTCAATGGTAAGGCACAATCTCTTCTTGAACTGGAAGTACCGCCAGTCAGTGTGCATGGATTGGTGAAGGACCAGGGAGAGCCGGTAGCAGATGGTCATGTTACTGTCACTTCAGAGGATAATAATATATATGTTGGCAAGCAAATCAATCCGGATGGAACCTTCACCATGCGGTTGCCTGATGGTCAGTATCAAATTAGAGAGATTTATTTAGAAGGAACGAGCGCTCCTATGAATCTTGCATTTTCAATCGAGGATGGCAAATTGTATGTCGATGGAGAGTTGCAGGAGGTACTGGAGGTAAATGTTCCTCCGGTAACTGTAACGGGTACCCTTTCCGAATCAGGGGTCCCAATGATGGGCGAATTATATGTCATGGAAATGAATGAAGCTGATATGCCTTTACAGGCGTGGAGCATGACAAACGAAGAAGGAGTTTTCAACTTCCGGCTCCCTGATGGCCAGTATCAAGTGAGAGACATATATCTTTTCGACGGTACGTCGTTCAACCCAAATGTTGAGTTCAGCGTAGAATCTGGAGAATTATATGTAAATGGAGAAAAGAAGGAGCAGCTTGGTCTTGAGGTTCCTCCGGTTACAGTAACAGGAACGCTGACTGATGAAAGTACACCTGTATCAGGGAGCATGACAATTACGGATACCAACAATGAAGAAAATCCCTACTATACTTCGGCATGGGTAGACAACGGAACCTTCCGGCTGCGCTTGCCTGATGGGGATTACAAAGTTTCCGATATCTATATAGAAGATGGAACATCCTTTAACCTTGGGACAGAATTCAGTGTTGTTTCCGGACAGCTTTACATCAATGGGGAATTCGCTGAGAGCCTGGATCTTGCCGTACCTGCTGTCAGTCTGAAAGGCACCTTGTATAATGGCCAGGATCCAGTAAATGAAGGCCAGGTTACCATTATTACATTGGATGGTGTTGAGGTAACAAACAGCTGGGTTTATAACGGCTCATTTAACGGGCGTCTGCCGGATGGCGAATACAAAGTTTCACAGGTAGCAGACTATCAAATAGGCTGGTTTAATTTTGATCAGCAATTTACGATTCTGGATGGCAAAATCTATGTTGATGGCCAGGAAGTAGAATCCTTAAGCCTAAATGTGCATGATGGTTGGCAGGAACCTTAAAATTCTTCATGAACCTATTCCTCAGGGAGTAGGTTCTTTTTATAGTTAAACCGGTCGCGGACAGGGCGCTAATAGAGCGTTTAGTTGCCCGGAAAATCCAAAGTCAGGGAAAATATTAGTGACCAAAAAAGATTCCGGAAAAAAGGTCACCAATGAAACAATTATAACCAAAAAGGAATTTTAATTTTTTTAGAGAAAGTAAATATAAAAATAACTGGTGGTGAGGGCGATGGAGGGTTTCAGTTACAAGGATTATGACGGGCTAGGTCTTGCTGAGCTGGTAAAAAGGAAAGAGGTTCAGCCTATTGAACTGATTGAGGAAGCCATCAGGATTACTGACGGTCTGAATCCAAAATTGAATGCAGTGATCAACAAGATGTATGAGCAGGCAAGGAAGACAGCGGGTCAGCAAATGACTGGTGCTTTTGCAGGCGTACCCATGTTCCTTAAAGATATCTCGCAGGAAATTGAAGGGGAACCGATTACTGCCGGTTCCAGGGCATTTTTAAATTACCGGGCAAAAGCAGATTCGGAGTATGCAAGACGTCTGCGCCGGACCGGGGTGGTTTTTCTCGGTCAGACGAATGTACCAGAGTTCGCCTTGGTCGCGGTGACGGAGCCTGCTCATTATGGGCCGACCCGCAATCCGTGGAATCTTGACCGCACTCCAGGCGGATCCAGTGGAGGTTCAGCAGCAGCCGTAGCTTCTGGAATAGTTCCGATTGCTGGTGCCAATGATGGCGGGGGTTCGATTCGGATTCCCGCTGCCTACTGCGGATTATTCGGGCTGAAACCGACCCGCGGCCGTACCCCGGTAGGACCTAATTCGGGGAGGGCATGGCAGGGTGCTTCGGCGGAACATGTCCTTTCACGTTCAGTCAGGGACAGCGCAGCAATGCTGGATGCTCTTCAAGGACATGAAAAAGCTGGTGCCTTTTCTGCTGTGCCATTTCAGGGAAGCTATCTTACGGCGGCAAGCATTCCCCTATCAAAAAAACTGCGTATTGCTTTTTCAGTGAAATCGCCAATTGGGACTGAGGTTGATGCTGATTGCAGGGAGGGGGTCCTGAAAACGGTACGGCTTCTCGAATCAATGGGTCACCATGTTGAAGAGGCAGATGCTCCAGTGGACGGCCATAAAATCGCGAAAAGCTATTTGACCATGTACTTCGGGGAGACGGCTGCTCTTTTAGCTTCATTAGAGGAAGTGCTTGGACAAAAAACGGCTGCTTCTGATGTCGAGCCAACGACCTGGCTGCTTGGCCTGCTTGGCAAGGCAACATCCGCAGAGGAATTCGTTTTAAGTTTAAGAGAATGGGACAGGGCAGCTTTGCAGATGGAAACCTTCCATGAAACCTATGATTTTTACATCACACCGACCACAGCATATCCGCCAGCGAGAATAGGCGAACTCGAGCCATCATCCTCAGAAAAATTTCTTATTAGCACTGTTGGGAAACTGGGAATAGGGGGCGTTTTAAAAAAGGCGGGAATCGTTGACCAGATTGCCCAGAAGAACCTGGCTAGAACGCCATTTACACAACTCGCCAATCTGACAGGCCAGCCAGCAATGTCGCTGCCTTTGCACCACACCTCGGATGGTCTGCCTGTGGGAGTGCAAGTCATGGCGGCTAGAGGACGAGAGGATTTATTGCTGCAGCTGGCCGGGGAGCTCGAGCAGTCTGAACACTGGATAGATGTGAAAAGGAACCCTTTGTTTTAGCGAATCACTTTGACATCAAATTTTAAAAAGGGGGGAATACACATGGAAAATCAATTTTTCACATGTAAGGAAATTAAAGAGGGAGTATATGCAGCGATTGTAAAGGATGGACAGGGAGCTCTCGGCAATGCAGGATTTGTTGACCTCGGCGAGGAGGTCCTAATCTTTGATACCTTCATGATTCCTCAGGCTGCTTCTGCATTGCGCCAGACAGCTGAAGAGCAAACTGGCAAAAAAGTAAAATATGTAGTGAATAGCCATTATCATGGCGATCATACAAATGGCAATGTCATCTTTAAGGATGCTGTTATCATTTCCACGGAAGTGATTAGGCGAAAAATGCAGGAGAGTTACCAGAATCGTGATATTCCTGCAATGAAGGCAGGTATGGCTTCCTATTTTTCTCAGCTTGAAAAGCGAATCGCTGAAGAACAAAATGTGCAAATGCGCCAGGCACTTGAATACGATCTCTCAGATAAGCAGAAGTATGCGGAATCGCTGGACGTGATTGAAGAAGTTCTCCCAACCGTATTAATTGAAGAGAAACTTGTCCTTCAGGCAGCAGAAGGACAGTGGAGCTGTATCATTTTGGCGGAGGCCATACCGAAAGTGACCTCTTTATGTATCTGCCAGAGGAGCAAATATTATTTGCCGGTGATTTAGTATTAGTTCATAACCATGCCTGGATGGGCCATGGCAATCCTCATGAATGGCTGAGCATTTTGGAAAAGCTGGAACGGTTTGCTGTCAGCAGCGTCGTCCCAGGCCATGGGAATCCAGGCGGTAATGAGGATATTCAAATCATGAATGATTATATAGCAGATATGATTCACTTCGTTACTGAAATGAAGCAAAATGGCAAATCTGTCGAAGATTTGATTGCTGCGCCGATAATGGAAAAATATAAAGACCTGGATAGTCCTCATGTTTATGAGTGGAATCTGAATTTTTTATTTGGATATTTGCAAAACAGGTAACAAAAAGGTAATTGGCTGCCTTGCCCTTTTATGGAAGGATGCAAAAATTGTCGAAAACCCCCTTAAGAAAGCCCCTATACACGTAAATTCTACATATAGGGGTATGACTTTAGGAGGGTGATCATGGATATTTTACTGGCTGTCGGAAAGGTAATAATGGAAGAATTATCATTATTGCATTTATTCTACCCAATGGCGGGTGTGCTGATTGGGGTATACATTACATACAAATTAACCATTCAACGTGATAGGGTTTTTGCGGCAAATGACGCCTATAAAACAATTTATAGTTCGATGTATATAAGATTAGCCACAATTAAAATCAATATAGAGTTAAAGAAAAAGGAACTTGGAAGAATAAAATTCAGAAGATTAAATAAACAATGTAAGCGAAGTAAAAATATAACCTTAATCGCAAAACAAATTTTAGATGCATCCGATGAACTTCACAAAACTGTAAAAACATTAGACGAAGATAAATTGAGCGTGATTGTCATCTCAAGATATTTTGCTGTAGATCAAATAAAAGAAAACATTAGAATGGCTGAAATCAGTGATTTGGGATTGCAGGAGGATCAGGCTTTCCGGGAACTCAGGATAGAAAGATTACAGTATGAATTGGCTCTTGCTAAGATTTCATTTGTACAAAGTATTTTAGAAGATATGAAAAGCATCACCAGGAACGCAAGGATTCAAGATAAAGAAATCAGGGATACAATCAAGTTCCTGCTTAAGATAGTGAGAAATGCCAGGAAAAACGGAGTGCTGAAAACGTACCGGTCAGAGCAGTTAAAGGAAGTACAGAAATTTGATGTTAAGAATATCCCGGCTGGTTGAGAATAAAACTTATTTTGAACTATGCGATGGCAAGTCATTCTTAATCAAACGTTTGATTAAAAAGGATTAAATCCTTGATAATACTGGGAAGAGGCAGCATTTGGCTGCCTCTTTCTCAACATAATACAATAATCCTGTAAGGGGTAGTTTGCGCCGGTATGCTGAAGGTAGCAGGACCATAAACGACAATCAGATTCCTGTTCGCCGGACTTTTTGTAAACCTCTGGCCATTTTCCAATACAATCGTCATTCCGGGTGATAGATTGAGCTTCAGCATGCCATCACTGCTGGTTAGCTGGCTGTTGAAAAAATCCACCTTCACACTTTGGCCGCGCGTTTCTTTCACGACAACAAGCGCCCGGTATTGAGGCGGATAAATCATGGGAACAGGTGCATCAGCGTCATAATAGCCTGTTACCTGGTCGCCAATTTCGACCATTGCATGGTCGACGAAATAGGTTTTCGGTTCGACTACGAAATTTACTTGCCTTCCCGTGCCATCAATGACAGACATCATTCTATAGCACCCTTCATTCTGGCCGGATGGCGTAACGGAAAAATCATTCATCATCCTTACGACTCCGCTGAATGGCTGATACTTAACCATGCATCTCACCCTTTTCATTGTACTCCTGCCTATAGTTTATTCACTTTAACATCTATCGTGCTTGTTATTCTCGTGTGTAAGAGGGTAAACATTTTAGAAAAAGGACTGGGAACATGCCTTTCAATTATGATCTTGATTTTGATCACATTGATTTTCGTGAACAGCCTGAACTATACCGTGTGGGCAGGGGTGAACAGGGTGTTCTGCTGGTTGAGCCATATAAAAGTGAAATTCTCCCCTATTGGCGATTCAAGACACCGGACATCGCCAGGGAATCGTCCGAAAAAATCTACGAGTTATTTCTGGATTACAAAGCAAAAAATGATTTTGTCGGCATGGATATGGCCAAAAAGTTCCTGCAGATGGGATACACCCGAGCCCGCCGGTATACGAATTATAAGGACGGCAGGAAATATGATGAGGCCGGGAAAGTAATGGAGCGCCAGAATGATCCGGAGAAGGCCGAATCTGCCGCCATTTTTATGGAGAGATGGAAACTGGCTCGAACTGATCAGGAGTATCTTGAGATGAAAAAGGAACACCAGAAGAAATATGGATAAAAAATCCCCTGATGACTCAATACATCAGGGGTTCCTTGTTTATTTGACAGGATTTACAGCTTCCGATAGAGCTTCTTCAAGTTCTAAAGTGAAAGCCTTTGTTTGCTGCTCGTTCCAGCTGAATTGGTCACGCATGAATTTGATGACATTTTCTTTAAAGTTGTGCACCATTTGGATATTGAACAAAATCGCTCCTGTACGTCGGTTAAAGAAGTCAATTGGCGTAGCAGCCGCTTCATACTGGATTGCATAGCTCAGCTTAGTGAACAATTCCAAAGGCAAGCCATATCGGTCTGCTTCTTGCTTATGTGCAGATGCAATCTGGAACACAATTGGAGCGTTCGAGCCGTACTGGTATGCAAGACGTCGTGCTTCTTCTTTTGTAAGGCCTGCCTTCGTGCCTTCTTCAAGCTGGTTTTCAACAAAGCTATTAAGGTTGGCAGAACCGCCGACATCTCCGCCGGAAATCGGCAGATTCTTCGTCTGGCATCCAGGGAAGCTGCGTCCGTCTTCTTTAGCGAATTTTTCAGCAAGCAGATCCACAATCAATTCCGCCATTTTGCGATAACCGGTCAACTTTCCGCCAGCAATTGTGATTAGATGTGAATCAGATTCCCATATCTCATCTTTTCTTGAAATTTCAGAAGGTGCCTTGCCTTCCTCGTGGATAAGCGGCCTTACACCAGCCCAGCTGGATTCAACATCTTTTTCCGTCACATTCACATCCGGGAACATATAGTGAATCGCTTTAAGAATATAGCTTCTGTCTTCCTCCGTCATGCCCGGGTTGATCGGATCTTCATTGTAAAAAGTATCGGTTGTGCCGACATATGTTTTGCCGTCACGTGGAATCGCGAAGACCATACGGCCATCCGGAGTGTCAAAATAAATGGCTTGCTTGAGCGGGAAACCGGATTGGTCGATAACGATATGGACACCTTTTGATAGCTTCAGGGTTTTTCCTTTTTTCGAATTGTCCATTTCACGAATGCCGTCAACCCATGGGCCGGTTGCATTGACCACTTTTTTTGCATGGACTTCATATTCCTCGCCTGTTAAAAGATCCTCGACAACAACTCCTGAAACGATTCCGTTCGTATATACAAGGTTCTTGACTTTGGAATAGTTCAATGCGGTGGCGCCTTTTGAAACAGCCTGCTTCATGACCTCGATGGTCAGGCGGGCATCATCTGTGCGGTATTCAACATAATAGCCGCCGCCCTTCAATCCTTCTTTTTTCACTAGCGGCTCCTTTGCCAGTGTTTCAGCTGCACTGAACATTTTTCTGCGTTCGGATTTTTTGACACCTGCTAAAAAGTCATATACCCTAAGGCCGACGGATGTGCTGAAACTGCCGAAAGTTCCGCCTTTATGGAAGGGGAGAAGCATCCATTCTGGTGTTGTGACGTGAGGACCATTTTCATAGACAATGGCACGTTCCTTCCCGACTTCAGCCACCATTTTGACTTCGAATTGTTTTAGGTAGCGCAATCCGCCGTGCACCAGCTTTGTGGAACGGCTTGAAGTGCCAGCCGCAAAATCCTGCATTTCCAAAAGGGCAATATTCATGCCTCTGGTTGCAGCATCAAGAGCGATTCCAGCACCTGTAATGCCACCGCCAATCACAAGGACGTCGAATGCCTCATTTTTCATTTTCGTTACTATATTTTTTCGATCGAGATTAGAAAATCTCATGTTGTTACGCCTCCTTGGAATGAAAAAAGGAGAGACCACAAACAACATTACGCCAAAAGCCGAAATGTTATCGTGGTCTCTCCAGTTCTCCTACCCGATTTATTAACTTGTAATCATTATATCACATACATCTGAAAATTTCATGTGTCGGATTTCTGAATTTGATTAATCTCCCACAAATCCGTCTTTGACGTGGTGATAGCCGTGGCACCGGCATCCAGTGCATTTTTTACTTCTTCAGCTGTTCTAATCAGGCCTCCGGCAAAAATAGGGATTTTAACGCGGTCCTTGACCTCCCTGATCATCAAGGGCATGGCTCCTGGCAAAACTTCAATATAATCAGGACGTGTTTTTTCAATGAGTTTATAGCTCTTTTCAAGAGCATGGGAATCAATCAGGAATACTCTTTGCACAGCAATGACACCTTTTTGCTTTGCCTTTAAAATAACACTGGACTTCGTGGAAATCAGCCCATACGGTTTATACTCCTGACAAATATACTCTGTAGAAAAATCATCACTCTTCAATCCTTGTATCATATCAACATGATAGATCATTTTTTTGCCATAACTTCTGGCCATTGAGTGGATATTCTTCAATTGGGCAATATGCACTTCCAGCATGACCCCGATTTCAAAAGGACTTTCAAGAAACTGTTCAAACTCCTTCATATTCGAGGAAGCAGGCAAGATTTTCTGATTCAAAAGAATCCCTTCCTTAAGGTAGATTATCCACTATCTTAACACAGCTGCTTTTCGCTTTCTATGCGTACTATGCAAACTCGGTAGCGATAATAGCATATTGAAAATTGTAGGAAAGGATGAAGGCTAGTACGATAGTCATGAATATACATATTAAAAGGCAAAGAGGAGACAACATGCAAATTAGTAAGCAACTGAGGAGTACACAGGTTTTTGAAGCTGACGCAGTCCTGGGTGCGATTGAACGATCCCTGGCAATGATTGAATTTGAGCCGGACGGAAAAGTTCTTTGGGCAAATGAAAATTTTGCGCGAACGATGGGATATCGAGTGGAAGAGATGCCTGGACTTTTTCATAAACAATTTTGTACAGCAGAATTTGCAGGCAGCAGGGAATATACAGAGTTATGGAGAAACCTGCGAAACGGCAAAAGCTTTCAGCAAAAAATACAGCGAGTCACCAAAAGGGGAAAATTGCTCTGGCTGGAAGCTACTTATTCGCCAGTCTACGATACTCGAGGCAGGGTCACCGGAGTGGTGAAGGTAGCTACCGATATAACGGAGCGTGAATGGAATGCGGCAAGAGTAGCCGAAGAGCTCCAGCAGATGTCAGAAAACCTGAGTGCAAGGGCAGAAATGGGCATAACTAGAAGCGAAGAAGCAGCAACCGCTGCCAGCATACTTGTGGAAGAGTCAAACGGAAATATCAAGATTCTCGAGTCGCTAAAATCACAGGCTAAATCCATCGGCAGCATTGTCCAGACCATCCGTGAGATTGCTGCCCAAACCAACCTGCTAGCCCTGAACGCGGCCATCGAAGCAGCAAGAGCAGGAGAACATGGAAGAGGCTTCAATGTCGTGGCTGGAGAAGTCCGGAAACTTGCAACCCGAGTCCAGGATTCAATCCAGGAAGTCAATGAACGAATAGATGGCATAACAGGTGAAATGACAAAAATCAACGAAGCAACTCAACGCTCACAAAATGGGATCATCAAAAACCAGAAACTCAATGAACAAGCAGTTGTCTCCTTCAAAGAAATTGGCAGCGCCGCCAGTGAACTGGACAAGCAGGCCAAAACATTCAAGGAAATCCTGTAAAAAGACAACGGACACCGCAATCATAAATACGATTGCGGTGTTTTTGATTATTAAAGGCGGGAAACGTTTGATAGCCATGGTTTGTGTAGACGAGGCGTAGGCATTAATAATAATTTTTTAAAAGTTAGTTTTGGTCGAAAAGAAAAAAGGTAAAATGGGAGGGACTGAATGTGAATGGGAATAGGAGAAAAGGTAAAAGCAGAGGGGAGAAGCGGTAAAGTATAACTTAATGTTATCCAAAAAAATGCAGACCTTCACAAAACACATTTGGCTACCAGCAACTTTTCTCCTATATTAATCGTCTCAATAGTAAAACGGAGAGCATAATTTGTTGTAACGCTAAATTTGTGATATATTTTAAGAATTCAACCCCCTATTTTCTCCATTTAATTTCTTCACTATTCTTTAAAAATTTGATTCCCATGGGAATTAATATATACATTTGTACAAAGAAACAGGAGCTGAACTATGGAAAAGAAATTGAAAAAGGATCTTAAGATTTTCGCTTTGGGCGGTCTTGGTGAGATCGGTAAAAATACGTATGTAATCGAATACAAAAATGAAATGGTACTTGTGGATTGCGGAATTAAGTTTCCTGATAACGAATTGTTCGGAATTGACTATGTGCTAGCGGATTACACTTATCTTAAACAGAACCAGGACAAGCTGGTCGGAATTTTCGTTACTCATGGCCATGAGGATCACATTGGCGGTCTGCCGTTTTTGCTTCAGGATGTGAAAGCACCGATATACGGCGGTGATTTCGCGGTCGAATTAATTAAGTCCAAGCTGCAGGAGCACAAAATCAAGGGTGTGAAGTTCCACCAAATCAATAATGATACAGTTGTTGAGTTCCAAAATATCAAGGTGCGCTTTTTCCGTACAACACACAGCATTGCAGATTCATTTGGTGTCGTAGTGACGACTCCAGAGGGAAATATCGTTCATACTGGTGACTTCAAGTTTGATTTAACACCGGTTGGAGCAGGTACGGATTTTCAGAAAATCGCTGAAATTAGCAGTGAAGGTGTGCTATGCCTGTTATCGGACAGCACAAACAGTGAGCAGCCAGGCTTTTCTGTATCTGAAAGACGTGTTGGCGAAGCAATAGAAGATATTTTTCAGACCGTGGACGGCCGTGTTATTTTCGCGACATTCGCATCGAATATTGACCGGGTACAGCAAGTAGTGAAATCATCCCTAAAGCACAATCGTAAAATGGCCATTGTTGGCCGAAGCATGGAGAAGGCATTCGAAATCGGACGCAGGCTCGGTTATATAACCGCACCTGATGAGGCGTTTATCAGCGTTAATGAAATCGGTCATGTACCTAGCAATGAGCTGACAATTATCTGCACAGGAAGCCAGGGTGAACCCATGGCCGCACTCGCCAGGATTTCGAATGGAACACACAGGCAAATTTCGGTTATCCCTGGAGATACAATCGTCTTTTCATCGTCACCGATTCCGGGCAACGCGATCAGCGTTAACCGTGTGATTGATAAGCTGCACCGAATTGGTGCGGATGTAATCCACCATAAAATCAGTGAGGTCCATACCTCAGGTCATGGTAAGCAGGAAGAGCAGAAGCTGATGATCAAGCTGCTGAATCCAAAGTATTTCATTCCGATCCATGGTGAGTACCGCATGCTGGATCAGCATGTAAGATTGGCGGAGCAATGCGGAATTCCGAGAGAAAACTGCTTTATTTTAGACAATGGTGATGTGCTTGAGTTATCAGCTGATGGCGGACAGGTTGCCGGAAAAGTACCAGCACAACCTGTATATGTAGATGGCAGCGGGATTGGCGATATTGGCCACATTGTTTTGAAAGACAGAAGAGTGTTGTCCCAGGACGGGCTTGTCATCGTCACGATGATGATCGAGCGCGATAAAAAGCAGCTGGTCAACAAGCCGACAGTTGTCACAAGGGGATTCGTATACGTCAGGGAATCAGGCGATCTGATGAAAAACGTTGAAGAGCTGATTACTGATAAAATTGTGACGGAGCTGGCAGGCGGAACGAAGGACTGGTCAAGCATTAAAAAAGCAGTCATCGACGTCGTCAACCCATTCCTATACAGCAAGACAGGCAGAAGGCCAATGATCTTGCCGATTATCATGGAAGTGTAATCTAGAAAACGATCCTTTATGGGTCGTTTTTTTGTTTGTATTTGAATGGGTTATACTGGGGGGAGATGTATGACATAGGCATCTATTCATGATATTGTCCGAATTATGGCAGGTTCGGACAAACCAAAAGCATCTATCCATGATAATTTTCCGAAGTCATGCCAGGTTCGGCCAAAAGAGCTCCACCTTTTCACTAGTTAGTCTGAAATACCCTTCTCGGATAACCACGGTACCATGACCCTGTTGTCCCCAGGTGATGCGCAAATGATCGAGCCAACAAAAAACCCCGCTGACGAATCAGCGGGGTTCCAACTTTACCTTATTGTTCATCTTTTGCATAAAAGCGAAGAAGGTCGCCGTAAATGATTTGGTCTGAGTAGCTCAGTTCATTCTTGGCTTGCTCCATGTATGGTTCGCAGCTTGCCTGGCCGATTGGCTGTTCTGTTGATTTATCATAGCAAGTGCCTTTCGTATATACCACATCTTCGGTGATGAAGCTTCCGTCTCTCAAGACTACAAAGTTATCCTGGTTCTTTGAGAATAGGTCTCCGCCAAACTGGATATCCTGTTTCGTATCAATATCAGCAAGGCTTAATAGTGTTGGACGAAGATCGATCTGTCCGGAAACGGTAGAGATGGTTTTTCCTTCATGGCCCGGAATGTGGACAATTAAAGGTACACGCTGCAATTGTGTTGAAACAAATGGCGTGATTTCTTTACCAAGATACTGTTCCATTGCCTTGTTGTGGTTTTCAGAAATTCCGTAATGGTCACCGTATATCACGATGATGGAATCTTCGTAAAGACCTTCCGCCTTCAAATCTTCGATGAACAGCTTCAAGGCTTCATCGGTATAACGTACGGTCGGGAAGTAGCGGTTCAATGTACCGCTATTTGAATCAAACTCATCAATGAATTTGTCTTCTTCATCAAGCTCAAACGGGAAGTGGTTTGTCAGCGTAATGAATTTTGCGAAGAATGGTTTAGGCATTGCTTTTAAATGTTCGACTGACTGGTCAAAGAAATCGACATCCTTCATGCCCCAGCCAACAGAGTTTTCTTCGTTAACTTCATAATCAGGCAATGAGTAGAAACGGTCATATCCGAAATTATTGTACATAACGTCGCGGTTCCAGAAGCTCTTGTTGTTTGCATGGAGCTTCGCTGTGTAATATGAATTTTCCTTCAGCCTTTCAGCAAGTGATACGTATTCGTTTCCGGAGTGGGTGAAGAATACAGCACCACGGCCGAGCGGATATAAGGAGTTTTCCAATAAGAATTCGGAATCGGATGTTTTACCTTGTGCTGTCTGATGGTAGAAGTTATCAAAGTAAAAGCTATCTTTGATGAAATCATTCAGAAATGGTGTGATTTCCTGGCCATTCACTTTCTGGCCGATGACGAAATTCTGGGTAGACTCCATTGAAATGACTATGATATTTTTGCCCTTCGCAGCACCGAACATTTCTTTAGAAGGTGCTGTGTATTGTGCTCGAGTATAGTTCTCGATTTCCGTCAGCTGGTTGCCATCTGCTAATGCTCTTTGTGCAGTAGTCTTTGTTTGCAAATAAGCATCGTATATATGGTGGTTATATGTCCCGATATTTTTTACAAGAATCTCTCTGTCAAATGTACGTGTTAACAATTCAGGACGCTCTGACTCAGAAAGACCGAGATTGAAAAATGCCAGAGCAATTGCACTGAAGTAAAAGGCTGCAGCGTATGCGCTCCTATACTTTCTAAAAGTAATCTTCGGTGTTTTTACCAAAGCCAGTGCAAGAATCAAAAGTGCATCCGTAAAATACACGATGTCTGTCCAACTGATCAGTTCTCCAACACTGCTTTTCAGATCACCCATATTGCTTGTCTGTGTTAAAAGCGGAATCGTGATAAAATCCGTGAATTCACGATAATAAACAACATTGGCGTAAAGAACGAAGGAAGTAATGAAGCTTGTCGTGACGACAAAGATTTTCTGCTTCCTGCCTGCCATGAAGATTCCTAGTCCTAATAAGAACATCAGGAAGCTTAGTGGATTTATGAACAGGATGAATTCCTGCATTTTATTTTCAATATCTATATCAAAATTTAACTTATAAACAGTGTAGGTTTTAAGCCATAATAGGATAATGGCAATCAAGACGAAACTGATGGACATTTTATTCTTGTCTGTCCCCATGGAATCCCTCCTAGGAATCTATTGAAGTTTACATTTTACCATAATCGCCAATAGTTTTGTAGCTTCACCAATAATGGCGTAATTTTCCGATAGTTATTGTACGCATGATTTTCGCTTCTGTTACTGGTGAAATTTTCTAGTTTGCTCAGGTAAACTTTTTTGCCTGCCTATTATATACGTGGTTAAGGTTAAAAAGGTTTCTGTAGACTCACTCGCTTTCTGATTGTTAAAATGTTCTAGCAGTTGATTGGAGGCTGGTCCATTGAATGAACAACGTTATACTAATTTAAAACAAGGGGAACGTGGAGCGATCATCAGTATCGCTGCCTATCTGCTTCTATCCGCTTTAAAATTATTCATCGGCCATATCAGCGGTTCAGAAGCATTGAAAGCCGACGGATTGAATAATACGACGGATATATTAGCATCAGTATCAGTCCTGATCGGGCTTAGGCTGTCACAAAAGCCGGCGGATGAGGACCATCTATATGGCCACTGGAAGTCAGAAATGGTCGCTTCAATGGTCGCGTCTTTTATCATGATCATTGTTGGCATCGAGGTTTTAATCAGTGCCATCAGCTCGATTTCTGAGGGAACCAGAGAAGCGCCCGATATGATCGCGGCTTGGACAGGCTTGTTTTCGGCATTGGTAATGTATGCAGTCTATCGTTATAATCGAAACCTCGCTCGCAAAATAAAAAGCCATTCGGTCATGGCCGCGGCTAAAGATAACCTGTCCGATTCGTGGGTGAGCATCGGGACCTCTGTGGGCATCATTGGTTCACAATTCGGCTTGCCATGGCTCGACCCGGTAACCGCCGTGATTGTAGGCGTCCTGATTTTAAAAACAGGCTGGGACATTTTCCGTGAAGCATCCCACCAGCTGACAGACGGCTTTGATGTAGACCTAATTAAAGAATATAAACAAACTATCTGCAATATTCCTGGTGTTAAAGGAATTAATGATTTAAAGGCTCGGAGCTACGGAAATAATATCGTTGTTGACTGCGTCATCACCGTTAATCCATCGCTTGACATCAGCTCGGCACATGATATTTCTACCAGAGTCGAACAGAGGCTGATGGAGAAATTTGATATTTATGACGTCCATGTACATGTGGAGCCGGATTGATTTGAAAGGATTTGATGGATTAGTGATCACCCCTGGCTCTTATTTATACAATTACGCATTTCCCGAAGAAGAAAAATCGTTATGCATGCTGGAAATGAGGTCGTTTTTCGGAAAGGACTCGGAAGAAGGCATAATTGAAAGCAGTGTCGAGATCGATCCAAGCAGAAGTCCCTTTATAAGGGAGAGAATTGATGTTCTTTTCAAAGGGAACGACCTTCACCAGATAATTGCCAGGGTTAAAGAACTGGAACTGGGTGAATCGACTTTTAAGGTGCGGTATGTCAAAGCGGCAGGTCTTGATAAGATTGCTTTTGAAGAAAGACGAAGGATTGAACGTAGAGTAGGACTGGCTGTGAAAGGAATTCCTGAGCTTGATAATCCCGTTCTTATATTCGGCATCGTCGAGGTCCACGGCTTTTGGTATTTTGGCCAACTCCATAATAGTGAACAGGTCTGGCTGCAGCATCAGCACAAACCCAACAGCTATTCAACGGCTTTAGGCACCCGAGTCGCCAGAGCGGTAGCCAATATTGCCGTTCCCGAGCCAGCAGGGGTAAAAGCAATCGATCCATGCTGCGGCATCGGTACCGTCGTTGTTGAGGCATTATCAATGGGGATTGATATCGTTGGCAGTGATAACAATCCGCTGATCCTGACTGGTACGCGTGAAAATATCGCTCATTTTGGCTACTCAACTGATATTAAGTTTATCGACCTCAGGGAAGTTACAGGACATTATGATGTAGCCATCATCGATATGCCTTATAATCTGTGTTCCGTGATTACTCCGGAAGAGCAGCTCGACATGCTCCATAGCACAAGAGGTTTTGCCGATAAAGCAGTCATCGTCACGATTGAGCCAATCGATCCAGTGATCCGGGAAGCCGGTTTTGAAATTATCGATCGCGGCATTGTAAAAAAAGGCAACTTCACCAGAGAAGTCATAGTATGCAAAAAGGCGCTCAAAAATTGAGCGCCTTCCCTTTTTATTTTCCAAGTATGACAATGTCAGCACGCTCATAAGGTTTTTGCTGCTGAACGTATAAATCTTCCCCCACCATCCAATTGTCTTCCCACATGGCGCGAGCTTCTTCGCCATCCCTCTGAATCCCCCGGGCAAGCCGCATTTCCCTCGGACAATCAACCCAGATTTTCCAATCATAATAATGTTCCAGTTCTTGTCGGGTAGAGTATACCCCTTCAATAATGACAATTCCGCCAGCAGGAACGGTATGGAACTCAGCCATATTGTCACTATCCCAATCGTACCTCTGGTAATGGCCATCCTGGTCTTTGCTCAAGGGATCCAGCACCTGGTCCAAAAGCCTCTGCCAATCAAAATCTGCGCCAATTGGTTTGTTGGCGGGCTCGTCTATTATCAGCAAAGAGGAAGGCAGATAAAAATCATCTTTATGGACGACTGTCACCCCTGGCAACTCTTCCTTCAGCATCCTGGCAAGCGTACTCTTTCCTGAACCGCCGCAGCCATCCACACCAATCAGCAAGGTGCTCTGCTTTCGCGGCATAATTTCAAACGCCTCAATTAATTCGCCCATCGAATGATAGGGGCCCTTTAATAGTTTCATAAAAACCATCCTTTCTATGTAATTCATATGTTCTATCTGATCGGACTTTTTTAAATAGGTTTCACTAAATCACAATAATTTCACTGATACTCTAAATGATGTGAGGAGTATAATATATAAAGAAAGCGGTTTCATTTTAAGAAAGGGTGTTGGACATGGACTATCTAGAAGTCAAATCTCAATTAGAAAACTTGCAGATGAAGCTCGCGAATAAGTTGCAGCATCCAGACCTGTCTGCTGTAGAAAAAAACGAACTGCAAAAAGCGATTGCTAATTATGATTACATCATTGAATTGACCTGCATGAACCATTTTGAACGCGGAGCTTCCATTCATTAAACCAGGCCTGGAGATTATCCAGGCTATTTAATTTAATTTTACTATAATACACCGCCCAAAAGCTTCTGGCTAAAATACTCCAATGCGTAATTAACCTGCTGTAGGTCATAAATGTTTCTTTCAATGCAAAATTGAATCACGAGGTCGGAAGTTTCACTGTCCGACAAAGAGTAACCGCCAGAGCTTAATAGCTTGTCGGTTTCTTTTTTTGTCAATTCAAGCGCGAGTGCAAGGGCGATGATTGTGTTTTTGCTTGGCCTGTATTCCTGGCTTGAACGAATCTTAGAAAAAAGCTTGCGATCGATCCCTGCTTTCTTATAGATCTCTGCGTCTTTGGCACCCTTTTTATCTATGAATCCAAACAGAACCTTCTGCAGCGTCGGCTTCCGTTTTTCGGCGATGAAGCTTTCAATCTCCAGCGGCGAAATGCTTTCCAGGACATAGTCCTCGATCGGGCCCATTGACTTTTCACAAACGGCGTAAATTAAATTCCGCTCAATATACTGCTGCAGTTCTTCCATTAACCTGGTATCCAGCATGTGGCCAGCCTCCTTAAAATGTCGCTTAACAGGCGACCAAAATATGGATGAATCTAGATATGATTATATCAGATTCAACTTAGGAGGATGATAGACATGAATAATAATTTGACCGAAATCATTTTTTTGCTTGACCGCAGCGGTTCAATGGCAGGTCTTGAAAGTGACACGGTAGGAGGCTTCAATGCTTTCGTGAAAAAACAGGCCAAACTCCAAGGGGAAACAATCCTTACAACCGTGCTTTTTGATGATGAATATGAAGTGCTATGGAATGGGATTGAGGCCAGGCATGCAGAACTGACAGAAGACGAGTACTATGTCCGCGGTACAACAGCGCTGCTGGATGCGGTAGGCAAAACCATTCTTGATATCGGCTGCCGGCTGGCGAAGACCCCGGAAGACAGCAAGCCCGGAAAAGTCATCTTCGTAATCACAACCGACGGCATGGAAAACGCCAGCCGGGAGTTCACATATGGAAAAGTAAAAGAACTGATTCAGCATCAACAAGAAAAATACAGCTGGGAATTCATTTTCATGGGTGCCAATATAGATGTGGCAAATGAAGCAGAAAGTCTTGGTATCAATCTTGAGAATTCTTTTAAATTCGAAGCCTCTGAAAAAGGCATTGAAAGCATGTATGAAATGGTTTCTGAATCAATCAACGAGAAAAGAATGAAGTGAAAACAGGAGGAATGATCATGACGAACAATAGACTAGCTAACTGCAAAACTTGTGGAAAGGAAATCGCCAAAGGTGTGAAGAAATGCCCTCATTGCGGAAAGGACCAGCGGAATTTTTTTGGAAGGCATAAGATTCTTAGTTTCATTGGCATATTGATTTTATTTGGAATCATCGGTTCCGCACTTGGCGGGGAAGAGGAAGTGAGCAATGAGGGCAGTACTTCGACAACAACAGCGGCTTCCCCGGTAAAAGCAGAAAAAGTATTTAAAGTGGGAGAAACCGTTCCAGCTGACAAAGTGGAAATCACTATTACAAAGTTTGAGGAAAAAGATCAGGTCGGCAATGAGTTTATCAACAAAGCCGTATCCGAAGGCGGGACATTTATAGCAATCCAATATAAAATCAATAACACTTCCAAGAAGCCGGTTGGCATGTTCGACTATCCTGCTGTCAGCCTTGTGGATGAAGAAGGAACAGAGTTTGACTCTGATATTGACGCATCTTCAAATTACGCGATTGAGACAAATGTGGACAATGCCAAGATTGCGAGTGACCTGAATCCAGGAATCACTGTTACAGACACGAAAGTATTTGAAGTATCAAAGGAAAGCTTCTCTACAGGAAAATGGTTCATCAAGGTTGGAGACAAGAAAGTTCAGTTAAAGTGATTTTAGAACCCGGTGAATACCGGGTTTTTATAATTTAGGCTGTTTTCGTAAAAATTGTTGTTAAAATCCTAAAGCCGATTTTAACGTGATTATAGCCATTTTTGCAGGTCGGTACTAAGTTGGCAAGCTCTTTTCTCTTCATAAGCGTTCATTTTGTGCAGAAACTTAGGCAATTCCATCCTATTTTGTCATCAATAGCAACAAAGTTTGAGAAAAGAGCCATAATTTAACATCTTCCAGACATAAAGCTTCTCTAAATAGAATAGTGAAGGCTGAAACTCGGACATTCCAGGCCAATCCCAGTTTGTTCTTTAATTTTTAATATTTTTTCACCTGACATTTTGCTGACATATTCGCCCTGTAAATTATGAGTATAAGGTTCATGTCCATCCTGGGCCTAAAAAAAAGATTATTTATAGGAGGATGTCAGAAATGAAAAAGAAATCAGTCGTAGGATTCACCATTGCGGGTGCATTATTGCTGGGAGGCTATGCTTCCACATCTTTAGCGAATGATGATAGCACCACCAGTGCAGCCGCAAGTACTGTTAAAAGCTTCTTTGGAAAAGGATTTGGACATAAAGGATATATGGGAGGCAATTCCGAAGCATTGATTGGAAAGGCTAAAGAGCTTGAAATCAGCACTTCAGGCAAAACAGCCGAAACACTGATGAGCGAGATCCGGGAAGCAACAATCAAAAATGAAGCTAAAGAGCTTGGAATCAAAACAGCCGGCAAGGATATCGATACGCTGTTTGAAGAAGTCAAGCTGGCCAACCTTAAGGAGAAAGCGAAGGACCTTGGCATTTCTGCAGATGGGAAGGATGCGGACGCGCTTCACGAAGCCATCCGGTTAGCATACCTGAAGGATGAAGCGAAGGACCTTGGAGTGTCTACCGACAACAAGGATGTTCAGACTTTAATGGAAGATATTCGCACAGCGAACTTGAATAAAAAAGCGAAAGAGCTGGGCGTTTCTACAGAAGGCAAAGACTTGCAGACACTTCAGCAGGAAGTCCATACTGCCTATATCAATCAACAGGCTAAGAAGTATGGAATTACAGTAGAGGGTAAGGATACTCGCGAAATTGCCCAAGAAGTCCAGACGGCCAAAGTAAAAGCAGATGCAAAGGAACTGAACATCACCATCGATGGCAAGACGATCGGGGAAATCGCCCAGGAAGTCCAGGAAAAGAAAATCGTGAACCTCGCGAAGAAATTGGGTATTTCCACTTCGGATAAGGATTCACAGGAACTGATCCAGGAGATTAGGGACAAGGATGCTGCCAAGCTTGATGAGCTGTTTGAAGATGGAATGGGCCGCTTTGGAATGAAAGGCTTTGGCGGCGGATTCGGACACGGCGATGGCTTCGGCGGCGACCATGGCGGAATGGGACAAAAAGATGGCTTCGGCGGAAAAGGCGGCCCTGGCGGCATGCACCACAATGGTGCTGGCCAGGGATTTTAATAACCTGCTGCCTTAAAAATAAATATTGTTAAAGTCCCCCGGTACAAAGCGGGGGATTTTCTTGTAAGATGAAAATATAAATATTCACTTCGAGTAGTTCCAGCTTCAGCGATTGCCGGGGCATTAGGCAATGAGGCTTTAAAGGATAACAGGAGGAGCGGCAATGAAGACGATCTTAATAGTAGAAGACGAACATACAATTTCGAGAGTGCTGGCGGTTTACTTGAAGCATGAAGGCTATGAGGTGGTACAGGCCTTTGATGGCAGCGAAGGGCTGGCATTGTTTGCTCAGCGTAAGCCGGATCTTGTGTTGCTGGATGTCATGCTGCCGGGAATGGATGGCTGGGCTATTTTAAAGGAAATCCGTAGAACCAGTGCCTGCCCAGTCATCATGCTGACAGCCCTCGGAGATATTGACTATCGTCTAAAAGGTTTGAACCAGGGAGCGGACGACTATATTTCCAAGCCGTTCGTCGGCGAAGAAGTGGTGGCCCGAGTCCATGCGGTTCTGCGACGTTCCTCCAATGTCATCGATACGGAAAATGAGAAACAATTTGGCAGCCTGAAAATCAATATGAATTCACATGTCGTCACGGTCAATGGAGATAAAGTTGTGCTGACTCCTAAAGATTGCAGTCTGCTGATTTTCCTGGCTGAGAGGCCAAACCGGACCTTCACAAGGGAAGATTTAATTGAAAACGTCTGGGGAATGGATTACGACGGGAGCGACCGGGCAGTGGACCTGTCCGTCAAGCGCATTCGCCAATCACTGGCGGCTTGGCCTTCAGCACAGGGAGAAATCAGGACATTAAGAGGATTGGGGTATCAGTTCAGTGTTTACGATAAATAACAAACCAACAACTCTTCTGAGATATTGGACAACGAGGTATCTTCTCACCCTGTTTGTCGGACTTCTGTTGCTAGGAGCCGGGTCAATGTGGTGGATCAGGCATACCACCCTGGAGAACCGGTTGAATTTAATGGAGTATCTGGCAGTCGAAACAGCAGATCGGTTCGGGCAGACCACTGCGAATAACGATTATGACCGCCTTGACCGCAGGCTGCAGGACAGGGCCAGAATTCTACAAATGGAAAATCAGCCTCAGCTTTTCATTACTGATTTGGAAGGGAACATCCTTAATTCAGGGCCGATGAAGGGTGGAAGGGGTCCCCATCACTCCTCTGAAGAAGTTCCTGCCTCCGTGTTTGAAAATGAAAATCCAATCAACAAGCTGAAAATTAATGGTCAGCAAATTTACAGTATTAAATCTCCTATTTTAATGAATGACCTTCAAACCGGATGGGTAGTTGTGATGCAAAGTGCGGATGAATTGGCCGATGTCAATCAGGAATACCGGCTGTTGATTGTTTTGTTGCTGGGGCTGGGTTTGCTTGGCTGGATTGTCATTTATCTTCTTACAAAAGAAATCCTTAAGCCCATCCAGGATGTCGCGCAGGCAGCGGCACAGGTCCGGGAAGGCGATTATGAGATCAAGCTGGATTCCAATCCAAAAGAGCTTGAAATACACAAACTCGTCACTTCCTTTAAAGAAATGACCAATCGCCTGACACAGCTGGAACAAATGAGGGCCGAGCTGCTGGCTGGTGTGACGCATGATCTGAAAACACCTGTTACCTCGATCAGCGGACTTGTCCAGGCAATTCGGGATGGAATTGTGACAGGGGAGGAGCGCCAGGAATTCCTGGATATCACGCTGAAAGAAATCCAGAGATTGCAGAGCATGATTTCCGATTTGCTCGACTTCAATTCCCTGGCTGCCGGCGCCATTACCATTCGACCGGAAAATTCCGACCTGAACAAGCTGGTCGAGGAAATTGGGCGGCAATGGAAGTTGACACAAACTGAACCCGTTGACATCAAGGTAATCACACCGGAATCAACGGTGTACAGAATGACCGATCCGCTGCGGGTGCAACAAATCCTCATCAACCTTTTGAATAATTCATTTCAGGCTATCGGGGCTACTGGCTTAATCTCCATCATCCTTTCAGAAGAAAGAATAGATGTAAAAGATACAGGATCAGGCATTCCTGAAGAAGAGCAGGCGCTAGTTTTTGAACGCTTCTTTCGTGGTGAGAAGAAGAAACTCAAGGTAAGGGGACTTGGCCTTGGACTTCCTTTCAGTAAAATGCTTGCCCGGTCGCTCGGGGCAGACTTGATTTTAAAGGAGAGCAATTCAAGCGGCACGACATTTTCATTACTGTTGCCAAAAGAAATATAAGATAAGGGCTGCATTCTTTGCAGCCCTCTTAAGCATTTAATAATTGATTAATAGATTCATCCAGTTTTTCCGATTCACTGCCATCCAGCCATTCTTCTGGAATGACGATGAATCTGGAATTGCTCCCATTTAAATAACTATAGATGATTTGGGCTTCATCGAGTTCCTCCTTGCCGATGACGACAGGGTCCCTTTTCTTATTCTGCTGGAAGAAGTAAAAGATGGTCTCCCTTATCTCCTCTGACAGGTCCCTGAACTTCTCTCGGTGGTATTGTTTACTAAAAATAATGTTATGCCCTTTGATCAGGAAAACCTTCAATGTGCGGTCATTGATCCGTTCAACCACAACAATGTTTTTATTTCCTTCAGTGAATTGAATCATATTTTCCTTATACAAAAGGATGGAGAGTGATTTCATGTAATTCCTGTATTTTGCTGCTTCTTCAAATTGATATTTTTCGGAGGCCTGATTCATTTTCTGCTCTAATTCTTCCAAGATCTCTGCATGAGATCCCTGGAGAAAAGAAATGAACCTTTCCACGATCTTATTGTATTTCTCGACCCCTGATCCTCCAATACACAAACCGTTGCACTTCCCCAGGGTATAGTTCAGGCACGGGGAACCCTTAAGTGGCTGGAGGCAGTTTATTTTAAAATACTCCTTCAAGTTCTCGATTGCTTTTTTTACATAAATCATGCTGGTATAGGGTCCAAAATAAATCGTCCCGCCACCTTCGGATTTGTCAGAAGCAATTGAAATTTTCCGGAAAGGCCCGTCCATCTTAATCGCGATATAAGAGTAAGGAAGGTGGCTTTTCATTTTCTTGTTAAAAAGAGGCTGTAATTCTTTGATGAGCTTGCACTCAAGCAAGAATGCCTCGAATTCCGTATCAGTGTGCAAAACATGAAAATCATTTATGTTAGCAACCATCTTTTTGATTTTTTGCGGATGGGCTGCAGAGTTTTGAAAATATGATTGGACCCGTTTCTTAAGGCTTTTCGCTTTCCCGACATAAATCACTGTGCCATTCTGATCTTTCATAAGGTAAACACCAGGAGTGAAAGGAAGGTTTTTGACCTTTTCTTTTAAATTCATGTCCGCTCCCTCAATTATCTCTTTTTTTGAATCCTTATATATCTTCATATTTTAGCATAATAGGTGATTAAGACTCGTTATAAGCATATAAAGGTGTAATTCTTTAAAATGTTCCCGCTTTCATTCACTATCTCAGCCATATGCTCGGGAATCAGCTCGTATCCCTTGAAACTCATCCTAAGGATGTTACCATAGGTACCATTGATAAATTGCGAACGGAAATTAAAATCTTGAGGTGAATATAGTTGTTAAAACAAAAAAAGGTAGCGTTTTTAGGTGCTGGTTCAATGGCGGAAGCAATGATTTCTGGTGTAGTTAAATCAGGCAAGATGCATACGGAAAATGTATATGTTACAAACAAGAGCAATGAAGCGAGACTGGAGCGCCTGGCGTCCAGATATGGGGTCAAGGCAATGCCTCAGGATGAATTGCCTTATGAAGATATAGATTTGTTTATTTTAGCGATGAAACCAAAGGGAGCAGCGGGAGCTCTTGCTGCCTTGAAGGATAAAATCAGGCCTGGCCAGGTTGTTGTATCAGTATTGGCCGGCATTTCGACAGGTTTCATGGAAGGAAACCTAAAAAGTGGGCAGCAGGTGGTTCGGGTTATGCCAAACACATCAAGCATGATACAGGAATCAGCGACTGCTATGTCTCCAGGGAGATACGCATCGAATGAAAACGTTGAGGATGTAAAAGAACTGTTGACCAGCATGGGCAAAGTGTTCCGGATTGAAGAGGGACAGATGGATATCTTTACAGGCTTAGCGGGAAGCGGACCTGCTTATTTTTACTACCTGATGGAGCACATGGAGCGTGTGGGCAGAGAAAACGGAATGGACGAAAAAGTGGCCCGTGAAATCATTGCCCAGACAATCCTTGGTGCAGCGAAAATGATCATGGAAAAAGACGAAACACCAGAGGTTCTCAGGAAAAACGTAACCTCGCCAAATGGGACGACAGCATCCGGCCTGAACGCTTTGAGTGAATACAATGGCGGAACAGCGATTGCTCAGGCCGTAAACCAAGCAGCGAAACGGTCGAGAGAAATCAATGAAGAACTCGAAGGTGTTCTCGTTCCATCATAAAGCAGGAAAGCTCCCGACAATAAAGCCGGGAGCTTTCTACATATATATTCGATACCCGCGAATTTTTTCAAAAAGATACTGGAATCCATACAATAAGTAAGCTTTGTAGTGCAGATAAAGGAAGAACTGGAAATGCCCTAATTTGTTCAATCCGATGATTTTAAACTTTTTCAGCACATCAATCAAAAAGAACGCGAAGATTCCATCCGCAATTGCATTGAGTATGGCGAATTTTTTGAAATTGCCATATGAAATCTTCAATAGCCACATCGACAGAGGCATATAAGGTCCAATGCTAAATGGAAGTTCGTCTCTCAGAAATGACTTTCGTTTATTGTAGAACTTCCACCATTTGCGCTTGTGGCCGTATAAATGGTTGATGATTTCGAAACCAATGATAAAAATTCCGGCAATGGAGAAACGCTTGAAACTTCTCTTGCCGATGAACAGTAACGACAACCATGGAAAAACCACTATTCCAATATTAAATAAGAAATGCCTCTTTGAAATCATCAGATGTCCACCTCGATTACTTTCAATTCTATCTATAAACTGTCCAATATTTAGTAAAATTAACCGTGAATAAAAACCAAAGTTTTGATTTTTTTCTTACTCAACTTTTCAAAATTATTGAAAAAGTGTCACTCCTTGGCATATAATCACTTGAAGAAATTAAAGGAGAAAATGTATGATAAGAAGATTTTTTACATATTACCAGCCTCATCGAAGGCTATTCATCATTGATTTTAGCAGTGCGGTTATCGTTGCTTTGCTTGAGCTCGCTTTCCCGCTTGCAGTGCAATGGTTCATTGATACGCTGCTGCCTGGCGGAAACTGGAATATGATCGTCAGTGTGAGCATTGGATTGCTTCTGCTGTACATCATCAGCACATTGCTCCAATTCATCGTCAATTATTGGGGCCACAAGCTTGGGATCAATATCGAAACAGATATGAGGCAGCAGCTGTTTCAGCACGTTCAGAAGCAGTCGTTCCGCTTTTTCGATAATACAAAAACGGGCCATATCATGAGCCGGATCACTAATGACCTTTTTGACCTTGGCGAGCTGGCCCATCATGGACCAGAGGATTTATTCATTGCTGTAATGACCTTTGTTGGTGCATTCTGGATTATGCTGACGATCAATGTGAAACTAGCGCTGATCACAATGATTATCGTACCCTTCCTGATCTGGCTGATTACCTATTCCAACTTGAAAATGAATGCGGCATGGAAGAATATGTACACCGATATTGCCGATGTCAATGCTAGAGTCGAGGACAGTGTTTCAGGAATAAGGGTGGTCCAGTCTTTCACAAATGAAGATTACGAGATTGAGAGATTCACGAAAAACAATCGCCGATTCCGCCGGGCAAAATTGACTGCCTATAAGGTCATGTCATTCAGTTCCTCCGGTATTTATATGCTCACAAGGCTGATAGTCCTCGTTGTCCTCGTGTACGGGGCGTGGTTAAGTTTCCAGGGAAGCCTCAGCTATGGGGAGCTGGTTGGATTTGTATTGTATGTGAACGTGCTTTTTAAACCGATTGATAAAATCAGTGCCATTCTTGAATTGTATCCGAAAGGGATGGCGGGTTTTAAAAGGTTTACCGAGTTGATGGACCAGAATCCCGATGTAACCGATCGGGAGGACGCGGTGGAGGTTCCGCATTTAAAGGGAGATATCGAATTCAGGAATGTCACCTTCAGTTACGACAAAAATAAACCCGTTTTGGATGGAATCGACCTGAAAATCAATCAAACGGTAGCGTTTGTGGGTCCATCGGGTGCAGGGAAGACTACTATCTGCTCATTAATTCCACGCTTTTATGACGTGAATAACGGGAGCATCATGATAGATGGCATAGATATCCGCGAAATGACCAAGAAATCGCTGCGTTCGCAAATCGGGATTGTACAGCAGGATGTGTTCCTTTTTACAGGAACACTGCGTGAGAATATTGCCTATGGTTCTCTGGTGGCAACTCATGAAGACATTGTTCGAGCGGCAAAGCAGGCGCACCTGGAAGACTTTATCGCCGGCCTCCCTGATGGCTATGAAACGCAAATTGGTGAGCGCGGCCTCAAGCTGTCAGGCGGGCAAAAGCAGCGAATTGCCATTGCGCGAATGTTTCTGAAGAATCCGCCAATCCTGATTCTCGATGAAGCAACATCCGCACTGGATACCGAAACCGAAAGAATCATCCAGAAAGCACTCGCTGAACTCTCGAAAAACCGGACCACTCTGGTGATTGCGCACAGACTGGCGACAATCAGAAGTGCCGACAGAATTGTAGTGGTCACCGAGGATGGAATCGCTGAACAAGGCACCCATGACGAGCTGGTCGAGCAAGGAGGCATTTTTGCTAACCTTCATCAGGTTCAATTTGAAACATCGATATAGGGTTGGTTTATTTTTCCTGTTTTTGCTATGATAGAGTTAAAATCATGATAGATTTGGAGTGAAGTTCCATGACAGGAGCATTGACAGGGGCTTTAGGTATCATTATGGTGTTTTCGATTCCGCTTGTCGCCATTGTTACAAGCCATTATCAAAAAGTAGCCAAAATCAAACACAACATGATTAAAGACGAAATCGAGCTTGAACGACTCAAGCATGACAACTACTTGCTTGAAACGGAAAAAATGAAACTGGAATTAATGAAGCTGGAAAGCCCGCTGGATAAAACAAATGTATTATAAAATTTTCCCCTCGTTGTGCTGCAAGGGGATTTTTTATTTCACCGACTAGCATGGTAAATCAAAATTTAAAAAAATGGTTAAATATCCCTTGTGAATTTTTAGAACATATTATATAGTACATTACAACAGTAATGCACTATGTGACCTGTTGGAGGAGGTGCGGGGTTGATCCTTAATTCAGATAGCATGAAACCGATCTATATCCAAATTGCCGAGTGGCTGGAAACGGAAATTCTTGGTGAAAGCATCAATGTGGATGAGAAGGTTTATTCGCAGTATCAGCTTGCGGAAATGCTGAATATCAATCCAGCAACAGCGGCAAAAGGGTTGAATATGTTAGCGGACGAAAACATTCTTTATAAAAAGCGGGGACTGGGAATGTTCGTCACACAGGATGCGAAGAAGATCATCACGGCGAAACGGAGGGGCCAGACATTGAAGTCATTGGTGGCAGATTTGGTGCGGGAAGCGGAGAATCTTCAGGTGACTGAAGAAGAATTATTCGCAATGATCAAGGAAGCCAAACTGGATTTAAAGGGGGATTCATGATGAGAGTGCTGGAGTTCGAAGCTGTAACGAAAACATATGGGAAGAAAAAAGCTTTGGATCAACTGACGTTTACCATTGGAGAGAACAAAATCACCGGCCTGATTGGCAGGAACGGTGCCGGCAAGACGACGATGCTGAAAATCGCTGCTGGATTCATGCGAGAAAGTTCAGGTGACGTCAGAGTATTCGGAGAGCATCCATTCAATAATCTCACGGTGTCAGCCAATATGATCATGATTGATAATGATATGAACCTGCCGGCAGCTTTAAATTTAGAGGAACTTCTAGTGACTGCCGCGGATTTTTACCCGAACTGGGATATGAAATTGGCTCGTAATCTATTTGACTATTTTTCTCTCGATCTTAAGCAGAACCATTCAAGACTGTCCAAAGGGATGAAGAATACCTTCAATGCGATTCTGGGTTTGGCATCCCGCTGTCCGCTGACGATTTTTGATGAACCGACGAACGGGATGGATGCCGGAGTCAGGAAGGATTTTTACCGGGCGCTGCTGAAGGACTATATCGCTAACCCGCGGACAATCATCATCTCAAGCCATCACCTGAACGAGGTGGAGGATATCCTCGAAGACATCCTGCTCCTGAAGGATGGAAAGCAATTTTTGCATATGCCGATTGAAGAACTTCGAGAGTATGCTGTGGTTGTCAGCGGCAAAGAAGAAGCAATGAAAAACTGGCTGCGCGGACATGAGGTATTCCATAGAAGCACTGCTGAATTCGGACGGACATATGCGGTGATCCGGAATGACCTTTCCGATGACCAGATTGCTGCAGCAAGGAAAAACAGCCTGGAATTTTCGGCGATTTCCAACGAGGACCTCTGTCTGTACTTGACGAGCCAGGAGAAAGGCGGGATTGATGATGTCTTTAACAAAGGTTAGCCTGGGGGAAATTGTAAAAAAGCAGGTCCACTTTAAATTAAAGTCTTATAGGGGAATGTTCACTTCTTTGATGGTGCTCCAGATTATCGGAATTCTCTTTTCCTTTGGAGGAGAAGGAGGCGGTGGAGGAAGTACGGAAAATTTCAGTTATGATATGAAATATTATTCAGGGAATATCATCCTAGCGTTCATGCTGATTTGGGCTTTCATCTCTGCGATTGTCGTAACCACCCAGGCCTACCGTTTCGATGATTACACATTTGTGGCCAACAGGCTGAGCAGCCATTTATCGAATATCCTATTTCTTAGCCTGGCTAGTGTCATTGGCGGAACCACCTTCCTGCTGGCGAACCAGTCGCTTAAGCTGTCTGTCTTGTTCCTGCAGGACCGGGAATTCATCGAAAGGCAGCCACTAACCTTGCTGCAAATGGGAGAGGGGTTTGTGGCGACAATCCTGTACCTGTTCCTTTTCACGGCACTGGGCTATTTTTTCGGGATGCTGGTCCAACGAAACAAGATCTTTATCATCATCATTCCTGCGCTGCTATTCGGCAGCCTGTTCATCAATGTGTTCTTAGCAAGTGAATCAACGTTCGTAATTGATGTAGGACAAATATTCGTGAGAGAAACATCTTTCTTGATGTTCGTGTTAAAGGTATTGTTCTCATCGATCCTGGCTTACGGAATTGCGATTTGGATCTCGAACAGCCTGGAGGTGAGAAAATGAGCCTGGTCATTTTGCTAGTTATTCTCTTGCTGCTGATGCTGAGTTTCGGAAATCTTTCAAATAAATTATTCGGTGCCAGATTCATGAATGGGAGCGGAATTACGAAGGTATTTACGGGATATGTAATTGTCCTGCTATGCACCGCCATTCTCTCTCTTCTCATCCCAAAAGGTGAAACGTTTCCGGGCAAGCACCTGACCGATGAAGAAATACTGGCCAATGAAAGTTTGAACAGCGATATTTATTCTATTGTCGAGTCTGGGAAGGTGGAGGAAGCAGAAGGGCTAACGAAAAAGAAAACATGGGGATTTCCTTTGGATGGAAACAATGTTTTAAGGATCGAGGCATTGAACTTGCAGGCAGCAGTTTTTGTTGAAAAAGTAGAATCCCTGGATGACAAGGTTGAGGTCACGCATTATTCCACCTATTCATATATAAACAATATTGATATCACGGAGCGATTCACATCCCCGGACATTCAGTTAAGCGAAAATTCTTTGAAACTCTTCCCTATGGAGCATGTCAACATCGAACTTGTCACATTCACGAATGCCTTTCCTTTTAATCAGTTCTCTGAATATGGAGAGCAGGTCGGCGGCAATTACGGCATGATGCAAGGTTTGGATTTCATCTATATACGCGTCCCTGCTGGAATAGAAATCTCTGGTGAAGTCCATGTCATTAACTAAGGAAACTCCTCTTTGAGAGGGGTTTTCTTTTTATGGTGATTTCGAATAAGCAAAAACCTGCGTTATAATGAAGAACGAATATTGGTATCAAATGAGGAATGTCTTATGTCATTTATAAAGAAATTCAATTTTGTCGGAGGCAGGGTCCTTAAAACGGGGATGGCTGTATTCATTACGGCATTGATCTGTGAGCTGCTTGGCTGGCCGCCAATGTTCGCTGTCATAACGGCAATTGTAACAATTGAACCGACGGCGGCTGATTCGATAAAAAAAGCATATGTAAGATTCCCTGCTTCTGCGATTGGCGCTGCTTTTTCCGTCGTGTTCAATTTTGCGTTCGATGACAGCCCTCTGACCTATATGCTTGTTGCCGTTGCGACGATTATTGCCTGCCACAGGCTGCGGCTGCATGATGGGGCACTTGTGGCAGTGCTGACAGGTGTTGCAATGATTTCGACCGTCCATGACCACTATCTGTCGAGCTTTTTTATCCGCCTGGGGACCACTTTGACCGGGCTGACGGTCTCGACCCTTGTGAATCTCCTGGTGATCAGGCCTGATTATTCAAGATCCATCAAGGGGAGAATACAGCAATTGATTTTGGAAACGGGAAATCTGATTGCAACCAGAGGAATAGAAATCACAAAGCATCAGCCTCTGCACCGGGAAACGAGGGCAGGGTTCCAAAAAATCCTCAAAGACATAGAAGGGATTGAAACCCTGTGCAAAAACCAAAAGAAGGAATGGAAGCTGCATCAATTCGACCGGAAGGATATGCGGAATATCCATTACGAATTCAAGAAACTTACAATCCTAAGACAAATCCATTATCATGTCGGAAACCTCTTTTCACTGCCTTCCATGCGCCTGCCTGAGGTAAAAGCAAATGTAATTCAAGCAATGGTGAAATCGATCAAGGCAGCACTTCATCATCCAGATTTCTTGCTTGATGAGGAACATGATGCTGTCGTGAAAGAGTTGCTTAGTTTATTAAGACATGAAGTAGAGGAGCGCGAGGCGGACGCCCACCGGTTCTCAGAAGAAACGATCATCTTTTATGAACTTGTATCGATTCATGACCTGCTTGAAGAATTGAACCACATTCATAAATTCGAAATCAGGCATCAACTGTTGCTCGAAAAATCATTGGATATGGGTTAAGGCTCCTTTTGTTGAAAAACATGAGGAGCTTTTTTGTAAATAGACTGATAGGTGTACGAGTTTATTTTGACGTCTTGCTGCAAAGAATCTTCTGTTAATTTGTTACATCTTTATGAAATAGTACTATATTAAGTTGTTTAACATGTTAACCTGCTGTAAAATGAGAATTGTTATCATTGTAAATGAAAATCATTATCAATAAATGCGAGGTATTAACTTAATGGAAAAGAAGACTTTAAAAAAGATTGCATCCATTTCAATGGCAGGAAGTTTACTTTTTGCTGCTGGCTGTACAGAGGAAAGTGTAAAAGAAGAAAGCTTATCTCCAAAAGCCACTGAAGATAAAAAAGATTATTCCGTTAAAGTAACCGATTATAATTTTGATACGGCAGCAAACATGTTTGCTTATGCAGAATTTGAACTTTCCGGTGAACCCTTGCTGGAGGGGCTTGGAGTGGATTTGGATATTCTGGATCCAAAGGAAGTCGATCAGCCTGCAAAATTTGACTACACTGCAGGCATAGAAGCCTATGAATATTCCGAGGAAGCAATGTATGAAGTAACAGAGAAATCAGGAATGGGGCTTCATCTGATCAATGGCCCGGTTGTCAGCGAAATAGCAAAGGCAAAAGACATGGAAAACCACGAGGCATTAGCTGAGCGTTATTATGAGCTTGCTGATGCAGTAGGGTATCCGCGTGAAGAAATCTTTTCAAATATGTTCCCGACTTTAATCGAGTATTCGAATGGCGACCCGCACTATATCGGGAAAGTGGATACAGAAGAGTATGCTTCTGGTGATGGGGATGCCTATGTTCCTAACTATCAAGTAAACTTTAAATCTCTTCGCTGGGACCGTGAGAAAATGGATAAGGTGCTCAACCCGGCAGCCTATGGCGGAACATTTTTGAAGCAGGCTCTCTGGGCTGGCGATTTCCTTGGCGGTTTCCATACTGTAGATAAGGATGAGGAGCTTGAAGGGGAAACGCCAAATGACGACAAGGATGAAAATGTTGCCCTGGGTGTAAGTTCACCTGACGGCATGCAGGGAATGTTCCTTGTTGAAGGAATCTGGAATAAACTCAATTATATTAAACAAGGTCTTTTTTACAACGGAAAAGAGCTGACTACGGCAGGTATCGGAAGCCAGTACGATCCTTCAAAAGGTTTTGTCTACCTGCCTCATAAAATCCAGGTTGAGGAAGATGGCAATGATATGATGCCGAACGCCAAGTCGATGAAACTTGTTGACAGCCGGAGCCTGTTGAATGACCAGTGGCTGATGCTTTGGCCGGCAGCTGAATTCTATGGAATGACGGATCAAAGGGCGGAAAATCCAAATGTTGCCCCTTCATTCAGGGCATTATTGGACGGAAATCCATACCCTTCAGCTCCAAAAGAAAATATAGATAATGAGAATCAGAATGATGTAGAATCTACTGACCCATATTCTGTGAATAAAGATGTCCTGCTTCACGTCTTTAAAAATATCGACGCGATGCATTTCAATAAAGACGAGGGAACCTTTGTCACTGAAAATGACGGAAGTAAGCAGGGGAACTATGTAGACACATTCCAGGCAGGATATACAGTCGAATCATTAAGGATTTTCCAGAGAGCGATTGACGGATTGCCTGTTGGATATGCCAGTGGAGAGAGTGCTGATGGATTGGGCACAGAAGAAGGCAAACGCGCAATTGAGATGATCAAGTCCCAGGCAGATTTTATTATGAATGAACTGATTATGGACAATGGATTGGCAGCAAAAGGTTATACAATCGGCCGGGGTGCTGACAGTGAAGAGTCACTGCAGGCACAGCTGGGTGCCATCCGCGGTCTGACCGGAGCATACCTTGCTACAAAAGATGTAAAGTATCGTGAAGCAGCACGTAATATTTACATTGCTATGGATGAACAGCTATGGGATCAAGACGTGAAAGCCTATAAAACTGGTAAGGAAGAAATGAAGTATGATGCTTATACTGCCGGTGGAGTAGCAGCTGTTTTTCGCGTAGCCATCAACAATTTGAGCAATAACGAAAGTGATAAAGAGCAGCCTGAAGCTCTTGAAGTCGATACCATTACATCTCGCTATACCGAGTTTTTTGATTCTGTCATTGATGGTCCAAGTCTTGAAGAAGGCATGCAGGCAAGCGAATTCTGGGATACTGGAGATTTTTATCTAAAAAAAGGAAAGCCAGGAAACACAGATAAAGACAATGTTCCGCAAATTCAAGCTGGACATGGAGAATTTGGTATTTCACCTGTTCTGCTTTCTGTAGAGATCAAAAAGTAAAGAGGCGTTTATGATGAAAAAGCTGATTCTTTTCCTGTTATCCATCCTGGTTGCAGTTTCGGTCGCTGGCTGTACAAAAAAAGCTAGCGGTACGATGGAATTTGATAAGACTCGTGATTATGCGGTGAACAGCAATAATATCGTGATGAATAAAAAAGGCTCGATGGTCTATACGGCTAACATTGACATCAATACCATTTCATTTTTTGACGTCGAAAAGCAGGATGTGGTGGCTGAAGTTAAGGTCGGGAAAGAACCGAGACAGATGACACTTAGTCCGGATGAGAAATATTTGTATATAACTGACATGTTTGATAACAAAGTGGATATTGTTTCTGTTAGAGACAAGAAAGTAATTGGATCTCTGGAAACAGGGATTGAACCGTTTGGCGTCATAACAAGCCAGGACGGAAAAAGCCTTTATGTGGCAAATTACCGGTCTGGTACCGTTTCTGTTTACGATTTGCAGAAAAAGAAGCAAATTAAAGAGATAAAAGTTGGTGACCGCCCGCGAACGCTTGCCATTACAGCAGACGGAAGCAAGGTTTATGTTCCTCAATATTTAAATGGCAGCATCACTGTCATCGATACTGCAAAAAATGAAGTGGTGAAGGAAATACAGCTGGCTGAATCTCCTGATAAAAATGATGCAAAAAAGAGTCAGGGAATCCCCAATTCACTTGAACAATTTGTCATCAGCCCTGATGGGAAAACAGCCTGGATCCCTCACATGCTGACAAATGTGGATACTGCAATCCAGTTCGAGGAAACGATCTTTCCAGCCATATCTGTAATTGATTTGGAACGTGATGAAGAGATCATTGACGATCGGAAAGAGCTGTTCGATGAAATCAACGTGTCAGACAGCCAGAACCAGACGATTATTGTCTCCAATCCGTATGATATCGTCTTTAAACCTGATGGCAGCAAAGTATATGGAATTATGTCAGGCAGTGAAGATTTAGTCGTCTTTGACCTTAAGCGCGGTGGGAATGCGACCCAGATCCTTCGGAGAATCAACGGGAACAATCCAAGAGGAGCAGTGGTATCTCCTGATGGGGAAAGCCTGTTTGTCCATAATGCGATGAGCCATGACTTGTCCGTTTTAAAAGCTGGCGGAGGCTCCTATTCACGGGTCAAAGCAGCTGGAAAAAATATTGCATTAGTTAAGAATGACCCGATGGACCCGCTTGAACGGGAAGGGAAAACGATTTTTTACAGTGCCAACAGTGATGAATATGCTGCTGATATTACCGGGAATAACTGGATGAGCTGCGCTTCCTGCCATGCTGATGGAGACATGAATGGGCTAACGCTGGCGACGCCAAAAGGACCGAGGAATGTTCCCAGCAATGTACTGACAACAAAAACGGGACTTTTCATGTGGGATGGCACCCGCGATGACTTTGAAGATTATTTGTTGACCGTCCAGGGCGAAATGGGCGGGATGATGAAGTATGATCCTGGCCAGCCGCTTCCTGAGGATGTTGCTCATATGTACGATGCGATGTTTGCCTTTCTGGACAACCCGGAGTCATTCCCGCCGCCAAAGAGTCCATATCGCTTGAAGACGGGAGAGCTGTCCAAAACAGCACTTGAAGGAAAGAAGCTGTTCGAAGGCAAAGCCGGCTGCCTTTCCTGCCATGGCGGAGAAAATTTCACGGATAGTGTGAAAGCAGTGGACGGCAATGGAGAACTGACAACAGACAATCAGGATTTTCTCTATGATGTTGGGACATCGAACAATCTGGATAAAGAATCAGCGGGAGATGCCAGAGCGGAAATGACAAACCCGCGCGATAATAAGCGATTTGATACTCCTACACTAAGGGGAGTGTGGGCGACTGCCCCTTATTTCCATGATGGCAGTGCGAAAACGCTTGAAGATGCTATTTCTCGTCATAATACAAAAGAAGTCACCGGTTTAACGAAAGGAGAAATCACCAAGATCGCAGAATACGTAGGTTCCCTTGAATAGTGTAAAGCTCCTCTCATATGAGAGGGGCTTTTTTGTTTTAATCCAACATTAACCAATTTAATTGAAAGAAATTCTCATTTAGCTATTGACTTTTATTATCAAGGCGATTTAATATTTAAATAGGTTAGGTGATAATGATTATCATTATCTATTGATAGATTAGGAGCATGGCCATGAAAAAGCGTTACTTGATTGCAGCTTTGATAGTACTTTCATTGCTTTCTCTTTTTGTTGGAGTGAGCAGCATCACCCCGCTTGAACTGCTTGATTTTCAATCGGAGGAGACAGAAATTTTCCTGATCAGCAGGGTGCCGCGTTTGATAGCGATTCTGCTTGCGGGCGCAGGAATGAGCATCGCCGGATTAATCATGCAGCAGCTGAGCCGGAATAAGTTTGTGTCACCGACAACTGCGGGCACGCTTGATGCCACAAGATTGGGCATTCTCGTCTCGATGCTGTTTTTTGCAAACGCGTCCACGATTGAGAAAATGCTGATTGCCTTTGTGTTCGCACTGGCCGGAACCTTCTTGTTCATGCAAATCCTGGACAGGATCAAATTCAAGGACGCGATTTTCATCCCGCTTGTCGGGATGATGCTGGGTAATATCCTATCATCCATATCGACATTCTTTGCTTACAAAGCCGATGTCATCCAGAATATGTCCGCCTGGCTGCAGGGAGATTTTTCGATGATCATGAAAGGACGTTATGAGTTGCTTTACATAAGTATACCGATTCTGGTGATCGCCTACTTGTTCGCCAATCGCTTCACGGTGGCTGGAATGGGTGAGGATTTCTCGAAGAATCTGGGGCTCGCCTACAAACGTGTCGTCAATATCGGATTGATTCTGGTGGCACTGATTACAGCTACCGTCGTCCTTACGGTGGGAATCATTCCATTCCTCGGCCTGATCATCCCGAACATCATTTCCATTTTCAAAGGCGACCACCTGCAAAAAACACTGCCGCACACTGCTTTGCTTGGCGCAAATTTTCTTCTGGTAACAGACATCCTGGGACGGGTGCTGATTTATCCATATGAGATTTCCATTTCCCTGATGGTCGGTGTCATCGGCAGCGGAATATTCCTGTACCTGTTATTTAGGAGGAGGGCATATGCGTAACTCAGTTAAATTCACCCTCCTTGCATTATTCGCGCTTGGTGCATGCGCCTTGTACTTATTCCATGACCTGAATGGCAGCTTTGATTATGCACTCCCGAAGCGGGCCTTCAAGGTAGCGGCAATGGTGATCACCGCTGCAGCAATCGCCTATTCGACCGTCGTTTTCCAGACAATCAGCCACAACAGGATCCTGACACCAAGCATCATCGGACTGGATTCGCTCTATATGCTGCTGCAGACCGTGCTGATTTTCTTCCTTGGTTCCGGCCATGTAACAGTTGTTAATAAACCGGTGAACTTCATGTTAACAATCGCCATCATGGTTGTATTCGCCTTGCTGCTCTACAAGCTTCTTTTTAAAAAAGGAAACCAGCCCATCTACTTCTTGCTGCTCGTCGGAATCATTGTCGGATCGTTTTTCTCAAGCATAACGACATTCCTGCAGGTTTTGATCGATCCGAATGAGTTCCAGATGGTGCAAGACCGGATGTTTGCGAGCTTCAATAATATCAACACTGATTTAGTATGGCTGGCGGTCATCCTGATTGGCCTGCTGGTCCTATATGCATGGAGATTCACGCCGTACCTCGATGTGCTGTCACTGGGCAGGGAAAATGCGATCAACCTGGGAGTTCCTTATGACTCTATCGTAAAAAAAATGCTTGTGCTCGTTGCCGTATTCATCTCAATATCTACCGCTCTGGTAGGACCGCTGACCTTTCTTGGTTTGATTGTAGCGAATCTATCCTATCAAGCTTTTAAAACTTACCGGCACAGCGTCCTCATTAGCGGGGCGATTTTAATCAGTGTAATCGCCATTGTCGGCGGACAGTGGATTGTCGAAAGAGTCTTCACATTCTCCACGACGCTGAGTGTCATCATCAATTTCATCGGTGGCGTATATTTCATCTATTTACTGCTGAAGGAGAGTCGATCAACATGATCAAGGTTCGTTCACTGTCCAAGTTTTACGGAAAGAAGAGCGTGGTCGAGGATGTGACCGTCAACATTGAAAGAGGGAAAATCACTTCCTTTATCGGACCAAATGGCGCCGGCAAGTCAACGCTGCTTTCGATGGTCAGCCGGCTGCTCGATGCTGATTCGGGGGAGGTGCTGATTGACCAGACAGATGTCAGAAAGATGAAGTCCAATGATTTTTCCAGGGTGGTTTCGATCCTTAAGCAATCGAATTACATGAATGTCCGCCTGACCATCCGCGAGCTCGTTTCCTTCGGCAGGTTTCCTTATTCAAAGGGAAGGCTGACCGAGGAGGATGAGCGTTTTGTCGACCAGGCTATAAACTACATGCACCTAACCGATATGCAGGACCGTTACCTTGATGAATTATCCGGCGGGCAAAAACAGCGGGCGTTCATCGCAATGGTCATCGCCCAGGATACGAAGTACATACTGCTTGATGAACCGCTAAACAACCTGGATATGAAGCACTCAGTGCAAATCATGAAAATCCTTCGCCAGCTTGTCGATGATCTTGGGAAAACAGTTGTCATTGTCCTCCATGACATCAACTTTGCTTCCGTTTACTCAGACCGGATTGTTGCTTTGAAGGATGGAAAAGTCATCAAGGATGGCCCTGCACAGGAAATCATCCAGTCAGACGCGTTAAAAGAAATCTATGATATGGATATTCCAATCCAGGAAGTGAACAATTGCCGGATATGCGTTTACTTTAATTCTTAAGAAAAGGAGAGTTTTAAGATGAAAAAGTTCAGTTGGTTGGTACTTGTTATCACGATGTTATTCACATTGGCAGCATGTGGACCAGAGGAAAAGACAGAAGCAACTTCAGCTTCGGGTACTGGTGAAGCAAAGGAAATGAAGGTCACGCATGAATACGGTGAGGCCACTGTCAAAAAGAATCCAGAAAAGGTCGTCGTCTTTGACTTCGGTGTTCTTGATACACTTGATGAATTGGACGTCGAAGTGACAGGTGTTCCGCAGGCAATCGTTCCTGAATACTTGAATAAGTATGCTGGCAAGGAATACATCAATGTCGGCAGTCTGAAGGAACCTGACTTTGAAGCCATCCACGATATGAACCCTGACGTCATCTTCATTTCAGCAAGACAGGCAGAGCTGTACGATCAGTTTGAAGAAATTGCTCCAACCGTGTTTGTGGGAATGGACTACACTGATTACATGGGTTCTTTTGAGAAGAACATGAAATTGATCGGAGAAATTTTTGAAAAAGAAAAAGTGGTGGCAGATAAGTTGAAGGAAATCAATGCAAGTGTCGCAGAAATCAATAAAGAGGCTTCTTCTGCTGACGAAAAAGCATTGCTTGTCCTCGCAAATGAAGGGAAAGTCAGTGCATATGGTGCAGGATCACGTTACGGATTCATCCACGATGAGTTCGGATTCAAGGCAGCAGATGAAAAAATCGAAGCTTCCACCCACGGCCAGAGCATCACATTTGAATACATTCTTGAGAAAAACCCGGGCATACTGTTCGTCATCGACCGAACTGCTGCTGTCGGTGGAGAAGTCGGTGCGAAGGAAACCATCGAAAATGAACTAGTGAAAAAGACTGACGCATTCAAAAACGGCAAAATTATTTACCTTGACGGAACCAACTGGTACTTAAGCGGCGGAGGGTTGCAGTCATTACAGTCGATGATCGATGAAGTGAGGTCGGCATTATAATGTTCTATCAAATCAAAAGATTGCTGGTGAAAGAGGGACACTCCAGCCAGGCAGCCGAGCGCTTTTCAAAAAAGGGCATGCTGATCGAACAACAGCCAGGCTTCCTGGGCAAACAGGTTCTGGTAAAAAAGAACCGCCGGGGCGATGAAGAAGTAATGGTCCTGATCAGCTGGCAATCAGAACAGGACTGGAAGAACTGGGAAAAGCACCCCGACCATATCGCAGGACACAAAGCAAAAGTCGGCCAGCCAAAGCCTGACTATATTCTCGAATCATCCCAGGATATTTATGATGTGATTTAAAGGAAAGAGACTCAATATCGAGTCTCTTTTTAATTGGAAAAAAACTGCGTTATTTTCCAATTCGCTAAAAAAATAGAAAAATCGCTATAAAAAAGAGAAAATCGCTATAAAAAAGAGAAAATCGCTATAAAAATAAAAAAATAGCTATAAAGAAGAGCAACTTGCAATATAAATTATAATTCCTCTATAAATAGATGAATGGTACTGAAGCTTTTGATATAAAAAGTGTATGAAAAAGCAGGTTTCTCTGCATTAGCATCTCGAACCGCTCAAATATCGTTTAAGGAACTCTTCTTTGAGGAAAATCTATTAAGAAAAACGTTTTCATCAGAGAGATGTTGTTTTTGTAATAAATTCGTCAATGTCTTGGTTAGGAAATGGCCAGGCATCGTGCTATCCTATAATGTGTAGAATTTCACAAACGTTATTAACTTGGAGGAATCACCAGTGGACGGCATAAAAGGTTTGCTTGAGGAACCGTTAATTTTATTATTTGTCATACTATTTCTCGGCTCTGCGCTTGGGGAAATCAAAATTCACGGACTGAGCCTCGGTACGTCAGGGGTGTTGCTGGCGGCGATGGTATTCGGCCATTTCGGGTATCAGGTGTCGCCTGTCATCCAGCAGCTGGGCCTTGGATTATTCATCGTCGCGGTGGGCTTATCGGCAGGGCCGCGATTTTTCAGGATGATGAAAACGAGCGGGGCCGTGTTTGGAATCATTAGCCTGTTGATTGTGCTAGTCGCATCCGTAACTACGATCATCGTATCCAAGCTGTTCAACCTTTCACCCGCATTGAGCATCGGCATTATGACGGGCGCCCTGACAAGTACGCCAGGCCTTGCTGCTGCACTTCAGGCAACTGGCGACCCGCTTGCCTCTGTTGGCTACGGGATTGCCTATCCATTCGGGGTGCTGGCAGTCGTGCTGTTCGTGCAGCTATTGCCGCGTGTGCTGAAAGTGGACTTAGCTGAGGATTTAAAAAGGAAATCAGGTCCTGTCCGGAATGATGAGTCGCCTGAGGTGACGACAATAGAGGTAACTGACCCTTCAATCAATAAAAGAACACTAAAAGAGCTGGAGTTCAACCAATATAATACGGTAGTCATCAGCCGGGTCATCCGCGGCGACCGGAACATCATCGCCCTCAATGACACCGTTATTCTGGTTGGCGACAGGCTAGTCGCCGTCGGGTTGCCCAACGATCTAAAAAAGCTTTGCGAGGATATCGGCAAAGAAGTGGAGACGAACACTGTTAATCATGATAATGTCGAGTTGCGCAAGGTCACTGTGGATGCCCTGGAATTGATCGGAAAAACAATCAAGGACCTTGAGTTAAGGCGCACATACGGGGTGACAGTAACAAGGATCGAACGCAGCGGGTTTGAATTCAACCAGAACTCGAGATGGCGTCTGGAGCGCGGCGACGTCCTGACTCTTGTCAGCAGTAAAGACCGTTTGGATGATGTCGAAAAGCTGTTCAGCAGAAAAAAGCTTACCGCAACCAATATTCACATCCTGTCGCTGAGCCTTGTGCTGCTGCTTGGCGTCCTGGCGGGAATGGTACCGATTCACTTTCCGAAACTGGGAACCATTACTTTTGGTGTCGCTGGCGGTCCTTTGTTCGTCGCCTTGATCATCGGCCACTTCGGAAAGCTTGGCCCGATCCATGCTCGCTATTACCAGCCATCCAACCAGGTCATCCGCGATATCGGATTAGTCTTATTCCTTGCCGGTGCTGGTACTACGGCTGGAAAAGGAATCGTCCAGGTCATCCAGCAGGAAGGGTTCAATCTTGTGATTGGCGGTGCGATTATTACCATTCTGCCAGTAGTAGCCGGCTTTTTCATCGCGAGAAAGCTTTTCAGGCTCAGCATCATTCACTCATTAGGCGCACTATGCGGCGGAATGACCAGTACCCCGGGACTTGGTGCAGCCAACCAGCTGATGGACTCCGAGGAGGCATCAATCGGTTATGCGGCCGCCTATCCGTTTGCGCTCATATCGGTAGCGATTGCATCCCAGGTTCTGGTTTTCTTTTTGTAAGCATTGATTAATTATAAAAAGACACAGACTAGATGTCCGTGTCTTTTTTTGTAAGTGTTGATTAACTATAAAAAGACACAGACTTCATGTCCGTGTCTTTTTTCGTTATAGCTTCAAACCAGTACGGCTCTTGAATCTTCTTAGTAGAATATGGCTTTCCACCCTTGTGATTCCTTCCAAACTATATAGTTCCTCATTGATGAAATTTTCCAGTCTTATGAAATCCTCTACGAGAACATGCATATGTAATGTACTCGGTCCTGTCATCTGGTAGCAGCTAGCCACACTTGGATTATTTGCCAGTGTCTCAGCAACCCTCACAAGAGATGAAGGCTCGCAATCCACTTCAAAGAAGGCTGAAACAGATTTCCCCACTTTTTCGGAGTTGATCACAACAGAAAACTTTTCAATTACGCCACCTTCGATTAATTGATTCACTCTTTCCCGTATGGATACTCTTGATAAATTCAATTCTTTTCCAATGTCCACATATGACATTCTGCCATTTTCGGATAATAACTGAAGTATCATTCGGTCAGTTTCATCGATTACCATTTAAACACCACTCTTTTTAATCAGATGTAAATTTATCTTAGCTTACAATTGATAACATTTTCAACGGAAACTGGAAAAAATTGAGCAGGAAATTATATTAATAAAAAAAGTTTACTATATTCTGAATATTATATAGATTTTTTAAATTTAATATAATATAATAATACGAAATTCGAAATGATATTAAATTTAGTGAAACGCTTTCATAAAGGAGTCAATCTTTTTATTTAGACTACTTATGTTAGGGAAGTTGTTTTGCGAAAAAGGGGGAGAAGGAAAAGTGAGTAAGAATGTAAAAATGTTTGCGGCAATATTTATGAGTTTTGTATTGTTACTGACTGGCTGTAACAATAGTAATTCATCCAGTACAGAAGCAGAAAAATCTACAACGGCCAGCGCTCCGAAAACGGACAAAACAGAATTGGTAGTCGGGCTGGATGATGACCCGCCGCAGCTGGATCCGCATCTGTCTACAGCAGCTGTTGACAGGCAAATATTCCATAGTATCTATGACAAGCTTGTTGATGTGGATGAGAAGCTGAACTTTGTCCCAATGCTTGCTGAAAAATGGGACATCTCAGAAGATGGCAAAACGTATACCTTCTCTTTACAAAAGGGAGTTACCTTCCATGATGGGACGCCATTTAATGCGGAAGCTGTTAAATTCAACTTTGAACGCATGATGGATCCAAATGCGGGATCACCTCGTGCATCCGAATTATCATCTATCGAAAAGATTGAAGTTGTCGATGAAACTACTTTAAAGGTTGTGCTTGCCGAGCCTTACAGCCCATTCCTTGCAGCATTGTCTGACCGCGCCGGAATGATGGTTTCACCTACAGCAGTAAAAGAAAAGGGCAAAGACTTTGCCAATTCTCCTGTAGGTACTGGTCCATTTAAATTTGTATCCCGCGTTAAACAGGACAAAATCGTAGTAGAGAAAAATGCAGATTATTGGGGCGGCGCGCCAAAGTTTGAAAAAATTGTTTACCGTCCGTATGCTGACGAAAACGTGAGGCTGACAAACCTGACATCAGGGGATGTTGACATCATCAGCAAGGTACCGCCGAAGGACGTCGAGAAGCTTAAGAAGGATTCAAATCTTACGTTATCTGAAACGGGAGCACTTGGATTCCAGGGGCTGTATTTGAACCACAAAAGTGAACCGTTCAACAACAAAGCACTTCGCCAGGCATTGGATCTTGTCATTGACCGTGAAGCAATAATTAAAGTTGCACTGCGCGATACAGGCGTAGCTTCGGCGGGAGCTATCCCTCCTGGAACATGGGCATTTGATGAGAGTATCAAGCCTAAGAAGAAAAATGTTGAAAAGGCCAAGAAAATAATGGCCGAAGCTGGTTACCCTGATGGATTCGAATTTACATTACAGCTTTCACCTAAACCTGTTGAAGAACAAATCTCTCAAATGATTCAATCCATGGCTAAGGAAGCTGGTATCAAGGTGAATCTAGAAATGGTTGAATTCGGAACAATGCTTGATAATATGGATAACTTCAAGTTTGACGCTGTCCGATTGGGATGGAGCGGCAGAACGGATCCGGATGGAAACATTTATGCACTTTTCCACACAAAAGGTTCTATAAACTATGGTTATTCAAACCCGAAGATGGACGAGCTTTTAGAACAGGCACGTGTTGAAACAGACCAAAAGGAACGGAAGAAAATCTACTCAGAAGCTTCAAAGCTTGGACAGGAAGAAGTACCGTTCATTTTCATCTATCATGAGAAGGATTACAAGGCATTTAAAAACAACCTGCAGGGCTATAATCACATCGCGGATCAAATGATGCGCTTCCATGACGTTTCATTTAAATAAGCATTTACTTGATTCGGCTTGGGGAATTGTCTCCGAGCCGAAATTTTTTAAAAAGCACCCTTAAGCTCTGCATAATGTATCCGCTGGAATAGTGTCAATAAAATAAGTTGCAATAATAGGTGCAATATGTTCAACTAGCGCGAAAAAAGTCTTGAAAAATAACGGAAAGGGAGGGAGCAGCGTGGTTAAGTTTTTGCTTCGCAGATTAGGATTAATGGTTGTTATCTTATTTCTAGTGAGTATTATTGTATTTTCACTCGTCCATCTTACACCTGGTGACCCTGCAAGGATGATATTAGGACAAGAAGCTACTGAGGAGGCTTTGCAGGCATTAAGGCAGCAGATGGGACTGAACGACCCTCTTTATGTCCAGTATTTCAACTGGGTTACGAATGTTCTCCAGGGAGACTTAGGAAACTCTTTAAAAGATAATACGCCAGTATTGACAGTGCTGCTTCAAAAGCTGCCGGTCACCGTCCAGCTGTCGATTATGTCATTCATTATCGCGATGCTGATTGCCATTCCTGCTGGTATTATATCGGCTACAAGAAAAGGGACGTTCTGGGATTACTTTGGAACAACTTTTGCATTGTCAGGAGTTTCGGTTCCTCCATTTTTCCTGGGTATCCTGCTTATATTTGTCTTTTCCATTTCATTAGGCTGGGTTGCCCCTTCAGGGTATGTAGAGCCGTGGAAAAATTTTAAGCAGAGCATGATTTTAATGATATTACCTGCCCTTGCAGTAGGGGTTCGATTGAGTGCTGAAATAACAAGAATGCTGCGTTCAAGCATGCTCGAAGTGTTGGAAGCCGATTATATCAGGACGGCATATGCAAAAGGTGTTTTGGAAAGAGAAGTCGTTATCGGCCATGCTTTAAAAAATGCCCTTATTCCTGTAGTCACTGTCAGCGGACTCCAGCTAGCGACTTTCCTTGGCGGAGCGGTAATCACCGAAACGATCTTTGCAATCCCGGGGCTGGGCAGGCTTGTCATCGATGCGATTTTGACAAGGGATTTCCCGGTTGTCCAGGGGGCCGTCCTGTTTATGGCCATAGCGGTAGTGGTTGTTAACTTCTTTATTGATATCCTTTATTCGATTCTAGATCCAAGAATTAAGCTTACGGGGGGCCAGTGACCATGGAAGCACAGTTAGAACAAAAGATGGTAGTTGTTGAGAGCCCGAGGAAACGCCGATTGAGAGAGATGAGCTCTCGATTCTTTCAAAATAAACTAGCCGTTCTTGGCGGTATTTTTACATTGCTGCTTATTCTAATGGCTGTCCTGGCGCCTGTCGTAGCGCCGTATAATCCTTCAGACCAGGACTATGCAAAGTTTCTTCAGAGTCCGAATGCTGAAAATCTCCTGGGCACTGATGAACTTGGACGCGATATCCTGAGCCGGATTATCTATGGAGCAAGGGTATCAATCCAGGCTGGAATCATATCCGTCGGCATTGCTTTAGCAATCGGGATTCCAATTGGACTTTTTTCAGGTTATTATCGAGGCGTTTTAGATGAATACGTGGTGATGCGCTTTACTGATGCATTGCTATCATTCCCGCCGTTAGTCCTGGCACTTTCCCTTGCTGCCGTTATGGGAGCCGGATTACAGAATGCCATGATTGCGATTGGGATTATCTTCACACCTAACTTTATCCGTCTGGTCCGGGGAGAGGTGTTGAGCCAGAGGGAACGGGAATATGTTACTGCTGCAAAAGCTTCAGGAATCAGTGATTTTAAAATCATCTTCAGGCATATATTGCCGAACTGCATGCCGCCTATTTTAGTCCAGGCCACCTTAGCTATTGCAGCTGCAATCATTTCTGAAGCCTCTTTAAGCTATTTGGGACTGGGTACTCAGCCGCCGACACCTAGCTGGGGTGCCATGTTATCGATGGGACAGGGGTATTTGGGAGATGCACCATGGATCTCGTTATTCCCGGGATTATTTATCTTCTTGACAGTTCTATCCATTAACTTATTTGGTGATGGCCTGCGTGATGCATTAGATCCAAAGCTGAAGTGAGGTTGATATAATGACATTTTCAATAACTGCTAGATGCGAGAAAACTGGAATGTTAGGCGTTGCCGTTTCAACAGCAAGGCCTGCGGTAGGATCACTTGTTCCTTATGTTAAATCCGGTATTGGCGCGATTGCGACACAGGCTCTGGTTAATCCGTTTTACGGCATAGATGGAATCAAGCTATTAACTGAAGGAAAAACACCCGTGGAAGTGCTGGAACATTTACTTACTCTAGACCCGGACAGAGAAAGAAGACAGTGCGCCGTCATCGATAAGGATGGGAATGCCACGGCTTTTACAGGAAAAGACACGGTTCCTTGGCAGGGGCATCGAGTTGGATCGCAGTTTGTGGTGGCAGGCAATATGCTGACGGGTCCGGAAACAATCGATGCAATGTTTGAAACGTACCAGGCGTTGGAGAATGAAAGCTTGCCAGATAGACTTTTAGCAACGCTGGCAAGCGGCCAGGAAGCCGGCGGGGACAAAAGGGGAAGGCAGTCGGCTGCTATTTATATAGTCCATCAGGAAGAATACCCTCTTGTAGATGTTCGAGTGGATGAACATCACAATCCTGTTGAAGAACTAATCAGGGTCTATAGAAAGTGCCAGGAAGATTTGTTTCCTTACACTGCTAATCTAGTAAAGAGAAAGGAGAGAGCAACCCAATGACGCAGCCATTATTGGAAGTGAAGAATCTTAAAGTCAGCTTTGCTGGGAAAAAGAAGACGACAAATATAGTAGCCGGATTGTCCTTTAATGTGGAAAAGGGGAAGACTCTTTGTATTGTTGGGGAATCAGGTTGTGGAAAAAGTATGACCTCTCTTTCCGTCATGGGCCTGCTTCCAAAGACAGGAGAAGTGGAAGGCGAAATTCTCCTGAAGGGTGAGAACTTAACGGGAAAATCAATGAAACAGATGAGCAAGATCAGGGGCAATCAGATTTCGATGATCTTCCAGGAACCTATGACTTCGCTGAACCCAGTGCAGACGGTGGGAAAACAAATTGCCGAAACTATTATTCTTCATCAGAAGGTAAGCAAAAAAGAAGCGCGCCAGAAGGCGATTGAAATGCTGCAGCTTGTAGGAATTCCTTCTCCGGAAAAACGTATTGATGCCTATCCACATGAACTTAGCGGCGGTATGAGACAAAGGGTCATGATTGCGATTGCCCTTAGCTGCAACCCGGAATTGCTGATTGCTGATGAGCCGACCACTGCTCTTGATGTAACGATCCAGGCACAAATTCTTGATCTGATGAAAAATCTGCAAAAAGACCTGGATATGGGAATCATCATGATTACCCATGACCTGGCGGTTGTTTCTGAAATGGCCGATACAGTGCTGGTCATGTATGCAGGGAAAGCGGTAGAATATGGAAGCAGGAAATCGATTTTTAACAATCCGCTGCATCCCTACACCCAAGGACTGATGAAGTGCATTCCCGATGTAGACGCCGAAGAGGATATGGAAGAGCTTTTTGTTATAAAAGGTTCTGTACCATCACCGGATGCAATGCCTGCCGGTTGCAGATTTGCTGACCGATGCCCGTACGCACAGGAAATTTGCAGAGCACAATCACCGGATCTTGTGCATGCCGATAATCAACACACAGTCAGCTGCTGGAAATATACTGATTTATGGAAGGAAGGTGAGGCAAATGGGCCAGCCATTAGCGAAGTTGCCGTCGGCAAATCTTCTTGATGTACAGGATCTAACCAAATATTTTCCGGTAGGTGATCAAGGATACTTTGGAGAAAAACAGGTTGTTAAGGCATTGGATGGGATTACGTTCTCACTTAAGAGAGGGGAAACGCTGGGAATCGTAGGAGAATCAGGATGTGGCAAATCTACTATGGGACGGGCCATCCTCAGACTTCATGAACCTAGCTCAGGAACAATTATTTACGACGGTAAGGATATTACCAGGGTTTCCAAACGGCAGATGCGCGATAACCGTAAGGATATGCAGATCATTTTCCAGGATCCATACGGTTCACTGAATCCGAGAATGACTGTTGGAGCCATGTTGTCAGAAATCGTAGAAACTCACAAAATCGTCCCTGAAAAAGAGTTATATGATTATGTTTGCAATCTTTTGGTAGAAGTCGGGCTTTCGGAACAGCATTATCATCGATTCCCGCATGAGTTTTCCGGCGGGCAGCGCCAAAGGGTAAGTATCGCCCGTGCGCTATGTACGAACCCAAAGTTGATTGTTTGTGATGAAGCTGTGTCCGCGCTGGATGTATCCGTCCAGTCCCAAATCCTGAATCTGCTGCAGCGCTTGAAAAAGGAGCATCAGCTGACATACTTGTTTATTTCCCACGACCTTAGCGTTGTCAAGCATGTCAGCGATCGTGTTGCCGTAATGTATTTAGGGAAAATGGTTGAGCTGGCGGATAAGAAGGATCTTTACGATAATCCGCGCCATCCTTATACTAAGGCATTGCTTTCTGCCATTCCTTCAACCAAGGAAGAGAAGAAGAGGGAAAGGGTTATCTTAAAGGGCGATGTGCCGAGCCCGATCAACGTTCCGAGCGGCTGTCGATTCCATACAAGATGCCCGCTGGCCACGGATTTATGCAGAGCGGAGGAACCGGCTTTTAGGGAAGTAAGCGAGAAACATTTTGCCGCTTGCCATTACGCATAATGTGCAAGGTCCTTACCAGTGAGGTAAGGACGTTTCTTTCGATATGAAAAAGAAACGCTGTTTTATAAAAAGAGAATATTTCATTTGTAAAGCTAATAAGTTAAATTGACTTACAAATGAAAGTTACTTCTTTGAGGGGGAGATTATTTTATGAACTTAGATTATTTAAATTACCCATACCATTCACAAAGAACTGTAACCTTTGCAAGGAAAGGAATGGTTGCTACTTCCCAGCCGCTGGCGGCCCAGGCAGGACTCGATATTTTAAAAAAGGGTGGAAATGCCATCGATGCTGCTATTGCAACAGCAGCCTGCCTAACGGTTGTTGAGCCAACTTCGAATGGTATTGGCGGGGATGCATTCGCATTAGTCTGGGTAAAAGGTGAGCTCCATGGCCTAAACGCCAGCGGTCCTGCTCCAAAAAACATCTCGATTGATGCTGTTAAGGAAAAAGGACATGATAAAATGCCGACCTTTGGCCTGGTTCCTGTCACCGTTCCTGGTGTGCCAGCAGCATGGGCTGAGTTATCAAGACGTTTTGGCAAGCTGCCATTGACCGAGGTTTTACAGCCGGCGATCGAATATGCAGAAAAGGGATACCCTTTATCGCCCGTCCTCGGCAAGTATTGGAATATTGCCTTTGAAAAATTTAAAGAAATCTTTAAAGGTGACGAATACAAAGGATGGTTTGAAACTTTTGCTCCAAATGGGCAGGCGCCGAAAATAGGTGAAGTGTGGAAATCAGAGGGCCACGCAAGTACATTACGTAAAATTGCCGAAACAAACGCGGAAAGTTTTTATCGAGGAGAACTTGCAGAAAAAATAGATGCATATTCTAAGCAGCATGGGGGCTTTATTTCAAAAGAAGATTTAGCCGCATACAAGCCTGAGTGGGTACAGCCTATCAAGGTCAATTACCGAGGCTATGATGTCTGGGAAATCCCGCCGAATGGCCAGGGAATTGTTGCGTTAATGGCACTGAACATGTTAAAAGGCTATGAACTAAAAGAAAAAGAATCTGTGGATACATACCATAAGCAGATTGAAGCAATAAAGCTTGCTTTCGCTGATGCTAAAAAATATGTTACCGACCCTGAGAAAATGTCAGTTACATCTGAACAGCTTTTATCAGAAGAATATGCAGAAACAAGAAGAAGCTTGATCGGCGAATCTGCGAGACTGCCGGAGCCTGGCACACCTCCAAAGGGCGGGACCGTTTACCTGGCTGCAGCGGATGAGGAAGGAAACATGATTTCTTTCATCCAAAGTAATTATATGGGCTTCGGATCGGGAATTGTCATACCGGGAACAGGGATTGCACTGCAAAACCGGGGAGCAGATTTTTCATTAGATCCGTCCCATGATAATCGCCTTGAACCTGGAAAGAAGACCTACCATACCATCATTCCGGGGTTCTTGACAAAGGATAATGAAGCAGTCGGGCCGTTCGGAGTCATGGGAGGATACATGCAGCCACAGGGTCACGCCCAGGTCATCATGAATACAATCGACTTCAGCCTCAATCCTCAGGCTGCACTTGATTCGCCTCGCTGGCAATGGATGGAGGGAAATAAGGTGGTTGTTGAGAATACTTTCCCTGCCCACATTGCCCAGGCACTTGCCAGGAAAGGACACGAAATCCAGTTCGCATTGGATGGGGGAGGATTTGGAAGGGGCCAAATTATCTGGAGAGACCCTGTCACTGGAGTGCTTTCCGGCGGAACAGAGTCGAGGACTGATGGCGCAGTCGCAGCTTGGTAATCTCAAAAAAGGTGTTGAATGAAAATGAAGCAGCTTGATCTATTCCTTGCATTTTTCCGTGTGGGAATGCTTGGGTATGGCGGCGGCCCATCATCTATCCCGCTCGTCCATAAAGAAGTGGTCGAGAAATATAAGTGGATGAATGATGATGAGTTTGCTGATGTATTAGCTTTGGGTAATACCCTTCCAGGCCCGATTGCTACAAAGATGGCTGGATATATCGGTTACAGGGTTGCTGGTTTTACAGGAATGGTAAATGCGACTGCAGCAACAATCGTTCCGACGATATTGCTGATGGTGGTCTTATTATCCTCGCTATCTTCGTTTAAAGATTTACCCTGGGTTGTGGGTATGACAAAAGCAGTTGTACCAGTCGTTGGTGTAATGCTGGCAACCATGACATGGGACTTTTTCAAGAAATCAAATGAAACCCTGGGAAAGGTGAATTCAGGCTTAATGATTATTGGGGGCCTTATACTGATGGAAGTTCTTAATGTCCACCCTGCCTTCCTGATTCTTATATTGCTGATTCTGGCCCTGGTTAAAAAAGATAAGACTCCAGAGGTGGAGAAAAAGATTGAAAGAGGGGTGGGATAATGATCTACTGGCATATATTCCTCGCCTTTTTCATTCCCGGAATCCTCGGTTACGGAGGCGGACCTGCATCGATTCCACTGGTAGAAAATGAGGTGGTTGACCGCTATGGCTGGATGACGGTCCCGGAATTCAGCGAGGTGCTGGCAATAGGAAATGCATTGCCAGGACCAATTGCCACTAAACTGGCAGGCTATATTGGATACGAACAGGGAGGGATTCTGGGAGCCGTTGTTGGCATTTTCGCAACAGTTGCCCCTTCATTGATCTTAATGATTTTTCTCCTTGGGATCTTGTACCGTCATAAAGATTCACCTAAAGTTAAAAGAATGACTAACTATATCAGGCCTATCATTGCCGTACTGCTGGGTGTTATGACTTTCAACTTTTTCTTTAGCTCCTATGTAGATACTGGTATCATTCAAACAGTACTATTGATTGCTGCCAGCTACCTTCTGCTGGAAAAGTGGAAGGTGCATCCTGCGTACGTCATTACAGCATCCTTAGCCTACGGCGGTCTATTTTTATAACTGTAAAAGCCCATCCGAAGAAAGGATGGGCTGTTTATTTGGAAAAATTCTTGGCAACAATTCGTTCCTTATAGGATTATTATCATTATTGATACGATAATAATCACAACTTAAATTACAGCAGGTAATTACGAAGAAGGAAACACTTTTTAAAGGATCTGAAGTACCAATATAGTGATAAGGGTACTTTTTTATTTTATTCAACAAACGGTTTAATCCTAGGAAACACCTTGAGTGCAGTATTGTAAAATACATCCTCGTGGTAGTCCGGAGGGATCAGGTCCTTGATGAAATCAATATACGGGCCAATGGGAATCAGCGGCCAGTCTGTTCCAAACAGAAGCTTGTCGTAGGAATCGGCAAACTCCAGCGCATGCCGCAGGTGGTCAAGAAAACGCCCCTGGCTGCGTTTATCCAAGTCTGCTTTGGTGCCGACGATCAAACCTGACAAATCGGCAAAAACATTCGGGTTTTTATAAATAATCTCCGCACCCGTCAAGGTCCATGGATCCCCGAAATGGGCCATCATGAAATTCACATTCCGGTGGTTGACCGCCACCTCGTCAATCGCCATCGGGTGGGAATATTTTAAGTATCCTCGTTCCGAATAAGTGTCGCCAGTATGAAATACCACCGGCAGCTGATATTTAGCAGCCAGCTGGTAGACTGGTTCATACACGTCGTCGTAGGCGTAAAAAGGATAGTATCCAAGATAGATTTTAATTCCGACAGTCCTTGGATTTTGCAATTCCTCCTCAAGACGGACAAGGGCTGCCTCATCAAGGTCATATGGATTGACGCCGGCGCAGCAAACGATGTTGCCTGGCACCTCTGCCTCCAAATCCAGGCCCATCGGAGTCTGGGCTTCATAATCCGGGAAACCCATCCTGTCCGTTTCCGTCAACCCCATGCCAATTCCGAGAACCACATTAGCATCCCTGAACTCTTGCAGGATGCCATTTACCGAATAGTCAACAAAAGACAGCTTTTCGGCCGTTTCATAAAAGGATTTAATGTTTGATAGATGTATATGGGCATCGATGATTTTCATAGCTTCTCCTTTTAAAATTGGACTCTTCTCAGGTTTTTCAACAGGCTTCCTGACATCCTGCGTTCATCGAACAACAGGAACAGCGGAGCGCTCTTTTTAAATTGCCCTTTATGATTGCTCCCGAGCTGAAGCACTTCTTTATTCGTATAAGCCTCTGTCCGATCGGCATCATTATTTCCAACGAGATAAAGTTTTTCTGGCGAATGGATTGATTCGATGTACGAGTCGGCTTCGAGACGCAACGGAATCTCCTCACTGCCGGCTTTATACGAGGTAATGGTTTTACTCTCGTTAACAGATATGCTGAAGTCTGTCAGCTCATCTGCACCGACAAACAAGTCTGTCATCCACACTTCGTTGCAGAAGTTTTTGCCGCCATCATTCACTATTTCGGCAAAAGAAGCGACAACAGGCACGCCTGGAAGCAGTAAAAAGTATTGGACATACTGGACACCTTTCCAATCTTTATGCTCTTTGAAATCGGTGGTGATGGCAAAGCCCATCCATTTGTTACCCTTGCTGTCCTTCCGTTCGACCACAGAAGCGGTGCTGCTTTCTTTTAACAAAGAGAAGGTGTTGATTCCGTTTGGTGCTGTCTTCATCCCGCCGGCCCATGGATTCCACCAGCTTTTCGCAGTTGGTTCAGGATAAGAATTGGCTAGCCATTCATGGCCGTTCACTGTCAGCGAAAATACACCAGGATAGAAATTTGGATCTGCCTTCAGCGTTATGACGCCATTATCAACAATATAAACACCATTCTCTATATCAGAAGAGACCGTGCCTGCAGGAGAGAGGATTAAATCCGATAAATTTGCCTGTGTACCGTTTCCTTGATAAAAAGCATTAACGATGGAGATCGGTGTCCATTGCTGTTTTGCTGAAACGGAATGAGTTATCTTCTCCATATCAGCGGTGATCGCGTGGCATTCATCTCCAACAGTAAGCGTGCCATCCAGATAGCTGTTCCTGTAGGTTTTCACCGTAAAAATAGGATCAGCATCAGGCTGGATCACCAGCTGCTCAGCCATGAATTCCAGTTCACAAGTCCACTGCGGCTTTTTCAGAACAATGGTTTGCTGCGCATATGCGGCGAACTCCTCAAAACTCTGGAAGGTACCAAGAGACAGAGTGATCGCTCCTGAAACAGCTTTCGCACCCGGTTTCATTTCACCGAATTGGTCTTCTATCACAAACTGCCATCCCTCAGGAGCCGCTTTACTTTTTACAGGCCAGCAAAGTCCGATTGGACCTGATGAACCTTCTGAAAAATACCAGTTACCTGTTATCGTCCTGGAATCCAAATCACCGAACTCCATGATCCGGTTTTCCGAAAAATGCACTACCTCGTTTTCGAGCGGGAAATAAACTTCTTCTAGTTCGTGGAAGACCGGCTGGCTGTAGGCAACGTTCTCATGAACCGCGGTCCCGCAATTTTCAACCTCGGCCCATGTATGGATAAGGCCATCTCCGAATAAACGATATGTCTGGGTTAAAATAAGTCCTTCCATTTCAGCCGACTCGAGCTTGAGTTTCAGATCAATCGAAGTATCGGTTGGCTCCCAGTTGACAAAGGCTGGGCTTTTCTTTGTGAACTCAAGCGAATAGGGCTTCCCAAGCTTCGGTGTCAGGAAAGCAAATGGCTGCTGCCTCTTGGTGTTTTTAGCGGCGGTAGTCAACAAGTCACGCTTGCGGACATTGATTTGTCCCAGACCATTGAAAATATGCCAGAAATCCTTCGATTCACCGCCGAATTTCACCCCGAACCCCTTGAAGGCAAGGGAAATGTTTTGTTCGAAGGTCAGCTGCTCACCGTTTCCTTTTGTGGCGGTAATCTTCAATTCAGGGTTGTAAAAGCCATGCTGTTTTACCATCAAAGGAACGGTTACGGTTTTCCGTCCGCCTGCAGGGACATTTACAAGGTAATGATCATTCTCTAAAACTACCTGTTCAGTCTCAGGAAACTGTAAATGAAACTCCGCATCTGCCCGCAGATTATTTTTCACTTCTACTTGAATACTAGTTTTCTGGTCTAAGAAACTAATATTGCCGGAGTAGCTAGCCTCAACTTTTGCCGGATCAATCGGGAAGATTCCCAGCTTCAACTCGCATGCAAGACCGTTCACCCAGACTGTGGCGTTAATACTTGGATTTGTACGCCAGTGGCTTGGTTCCTCTCCCTTTTTTACGGTAAAGGATGAGGAAATAGTAGACTCATCGTCTACAACTATATCGGACTCAAAGTTATAAGAGACGCGCTCTTGGGCGGTTCCGCTTGCCTTGAAGCTAAGTGGCTCGCCGCTTCTATTAACAATCCTGATTTCAAATTCGCGTTCTTCATCCTGGATGATTTCATGGTCGGCCATCTTGATTTCAAGAAGGAATTCATCCGTTTCAATCAACGATATGCCGCGGCTTGTTCGTTCGAACTGAACCCGGGCATTGGTGTTTCCGTTCTGCCAGCTATATTCATAGAAAGTAAAGCCATTTTTCCTGATTCCGTCCGGCTTCACTTCTATTACTCTGTTGCTGTCTTCATACCAATCCAGTTTTTCAAAAACAGGCTTTAACAGCGGAGTATTCAGAATTTGGGGGATGAAATTCATTAAATGGGTAGCGTCATCCCGGTCCTCCCAGAAAAAGCCGCATTTCTTGTAAAGCGGGACCGCCTTTGTGTTACCGGCCCAGGTGTAAAGGTCAAGCCGCGGCCAGCCAAGCTCCACGGTCTTTTCCAGCGCCTGAAGTACCAGCTTTTTGCCGATCTTGTGCCCTTGATAATCTGGCCTGACATTAAGCAGGGGGATATAAAGCGAGCCAGTGTCCTCCTTATACTCCGAAAGACCGCAGTAACCAACCACTTCTTCTCCGTCCAGCGCCAAGTAAAGCTCGATATTGTCAGAGTTGGCTTCCTTCTTTTTAACCTGATCCTCCGTCATAACGCGTGTATCGCCGCCCCAGCCATCCCGGCTCAGGTTCCACATTCTCGCGACCCCTGCCGCCAGTCCTTCATGGTATTTCTCAATTTGAATCACCTTGTTTAATTGTGTCACGTCCATTCTCCTCTCTTAACTAAGGGCCGTCTTCCTTTTTAGATAAAATAATCCGCTTTTGTGAATTGTCCATGTTTATGACCTCCTTTAATTTGATGGGAATGTACTAAGCATTCCATTTCCATCGTAAAGGTAAATTTTGTTAGTGTAAAGAAAATTCAATCAATTCAGTTTGCACTATTTTTAGTTATAATGAAGAAAAAGGGGAGTGAGCGTTCATGGAGCAAAGAATTCATTGGGGAACACTTGAATTTGAGAAAGGCAATATTTATCTAGCCGCCACCGCTAAAGGATTATGTTATGTCGGATCACCAGAGGAAAGTTTCGAGGATTTGGTGAAAAGGTTTCCGAAGGCTGTTTTTGAAGAAAACGGTGAGGCGTTGGCGCCCTACATAACCGAATTGCAGGAATATCTTCAAGACGGCCGCACTGAATTTTCGATGGCCGTAGATGTAAAAGGCACACCATTCCAGGAAGCAGTCTGGGCAGCATTGCGGGAAATCCCTTACGGAGACACGCATACATATTCAGACATCGCCGGAAAAATCAGCAAGCCAGCAGCAGTTAGAGCAGTAGGAACCGCAATCGGAGCAAATCCAGTCCTCATCACGGTACCATGCCACCGGGTCATCGGAAAAAACGGAGCCATCACAGGCTATCGCGGCGGGATTGCTATGAAACAGCATTTGCTGGCGCTGGAAAAGGAACATAGTTAAGGTTAATATGCCCGAAATACTTTGTGAAAGTTGAGGTTGGTTTTAATAAGGATGGATTAAAGAGGTTATGGACTAATCATTGGGATTAATGTGCGGTTAAGCATGGATCAACGGAGGTTATCGTCACATAAAGTGGATGAACGTGTGGATAAAAAGCGTTCAGCGGGGGTTATCGACACATAATGTGGATTAATGTGCGGATAAAGAATGCTCAACAGAGGTTATCTCTACATAAAGTGGATTAATGTGTGGATAAAAAGCGTTCAACGGAGGTTGTCGACACATAATGTGGATTAATGTGCGGATAAAGAATGCTCAACAGAGGTTATCTCTACATAAAGTGGATTAATGTGTGGATAAAAAGCGTTCAACGGAGGTTATCGACACATAATGTGGATTAATGTGCGGATAAAGAATGCTCAACAGAGGTTATCTCTACATAAAGTGGATTAATGTGTGGATAAAAAGCGTTCAACGGAGGTTATCGACACATAATGTGGATTAATGTGCGGGTAAAAAGCGTTCAGCGGAGGTTATCGACACATTAATGTGGATTAATGTGCGGATAAAGAATGCTCAACAGAGGTTATCGTCACATAAAGTGATTAATGTGTGGATAAAGAGAGTTCAACGCAGGTTATCGTCACATAAAATGGATTATCGTGTGGATAAAATGAGGAACGACGAAAGATATCGTCAAGGACGAGTAGTACCGGCAAATTATGTGAATTATGTTCCTGAAGTTGGTGAAGGAAATGAAAACCGGTCACATAAAATGGACTTATGTTCCCGAAGTTGGTAAAGAAAGTGAAAACCGGTCACATAAAATGGATTTATGTTCCCGAAGTTGGTAAAGAAAGTGAAAACGGGTCACATAAAATGGATTTATGTTCCCGGAGATGGTGAAGGAAATGAAAACCGGTCACATAAAATGGATTTATGTTCCCGGAGAAGGTGAAGGAAGTGAAAACCGGTCACATAAAATGGATTTATGTTCCCGGAGATGGTGAAGGAAGTGAAAACCGGTCACATAGAATGGATTAATGTGCCCGGATATGGTGAAGGAAGCGAAAACTAGTCACATAAAATTATCAGGGAGAGAGTGTGTCTTACCTATATGAATATTGAACTTTTCAGAATGATTAATGACCTGGGGAAGGAATTCATTTTTTTGAATCCAGTTATGGTCTGGATCGCAAAACATACAATTTATCTCTTAGCGGCGGCGCTATTAATCTACCTGTTCAGCGGGAAGCTGGAAAATCGATTGATGGTGGTGAGCGGGCTTGCGGCACTCATTTTAGCGGAAGTCGCAGGGAAGCTTGCAGGCATGTTCCATTCAAACAACCAGCCATTTGCAGAGCTGGCAGAGGTGAATAAATTACTTGAGAAGGAAATAAACAATTCCTTTCCGAGTGACCATACGATTATCTTTTTCACGATTGCGGTTACGTTCTGGCTTTTTAAAAGAAAGCATACATACTTATGGATTTTATTGGCTGCAATCGTTGGCATTTCGCGAATATGGGTGGGGGTTCACTATCCGGCGGATATAGCGGTGGGGGCGATTCTTGGCACGGTATGTGCATATTTTGGCTACCGATTGATCCCAAATATCAAAATGTCAAACAAGAATAAATTGACAGACAGAGAAATGAAAAATCTCTGATTATGAAACCTTTGCACAGGGTAAACCGTACATGGATGAGGCTAAGTTCGAGTATTTGATTTATTACCCTCAGAACAGTAAAATATATTCTGACAAATTTTTTTTCGGAGAGTGAATTTTTTTGGAAGTTCCCATAGGTTTAGTCATTTTATTAGGTGTTTTAATTCTTTTGTCTGCCTTCTTTTCATCGGCAGAGACCGCTTTTTCCAGCGTCAATAGAATCAGGCTGCGGAATTATGTTTCCGAAGGCCGCGCTGGCAGCAAGAATGCGTTGCATATTTCCGAGAATTTCGATGACGCGCTTTCTACTATTCTAGTAGGAAACAATATCGTGAACATTGCCGCTGCGAGTATTTCATCCAAGGTGGCCGTCGATATTTTTGGACCAAGCACAGGTCTTATCATCAGTACATTTGGTATGACCATCTTGATCCTGATTTTTGGTGAAATATTGCCGAAGTCGATTGCGAAGGAACATGCAGAAACATATTCGTTAAAAATATCAGGTATTTTGTTATTGCTGATCAAGGTCCTGACACCAGTCAATTTCCTGTTTAGTAAATTGAAGGCATTTGTATCGAAGGTTTTTTCGAAGGATGGAGAAGCGCAGCCGTCTGTTACCGAAGAAGAAATCAAGGTCATGGTGGACATCAGTGAAGAAGAAGGCGTCATCAATAACGAAGAAAGGGAGCTTGTGCACCGTTCCCTGGAATTTAACGATGTTCTTGTAGGCGAAATTTTAACACATCGAATGGATATGATTACAATCGAAGTTAACCAGCCACTCGAGGAAATTAAGCAGATATTCCTTGAGGAACGTTTTTCACGGGTGCCGGTTCATGAGGACAATATAGATAACATCATCGGATTTTTGTCCGAACGTGAATTTTTTGCAGAACTGATTCAGAATAAAGAAGTCAATATCCGCCAGATGCTGCGCCAGCCGATGTTCGTTGTGAAATCAATGAAGATTGCGACCCTGCTGCCAGAGCTGCAGCGGACAAAGAGCCATATGGCTATCGTCGTAGATGAATTTGGCGGTACGAGCGGCTTGATTACGCTTGAGGATATTTTGGAAGAACTGGTCGGCGAGATTTGGGATGAGCACGATGAAAAAGTGAACATCATGACGAAGATCGATGAAAGCACATATGAGTTTGACGCGGCCTATGATCTAGATGATTTTGCCGAATTGTTCAATGTGCCGATGCCAGTGACATCATACCACAACCTTGGCGGATGGATTTTTGAAACTTTGGAAACTATCCCGGTAAACGGCGATACATTTGATTATGAAAATCTGAGGATCATCGTCAAGGAAGTAGATAACCATCGTATCCGTAAAATAAAAGTGGAAGTTTTGCCTATTATAGAGGTTGAAGAATAAAAGAAGAAGGTGGAACCAGGCGATTAGGTGCCTGGTTCCGCCTTTTTTGTTTGCTGGAAAGAAATTGAGTTAAAAAAACTAGCAGCAAGAAGTATCCCCGTCACAGCACGCTTCGTTTTTCTCCTCTGTTTCCTGGACTTCTTTGATTTCCACGCTGCAGCAATCGGACTTCGAGCTGTTGCCCCTCAGGATTTTAATAAGGTTAGCCATTGATTTCACCTCCTTTCATCAAAATAATTTGATTAATTATATAAAGTAAAACACAAAACCAGAGACAGTAGACATTGTGATGACAGAAACGATAAAGGCGATCACAAGCTGCTTTTTAAAAATCGATTTTAACAGGATGATTTCAGGCAGGCTGGCGCCAGCAGAGCTGATCATCATTGCCATCACCGGGCCAAGGGCCATTCCTTTTAAAATCAGCATTTGTGAAATCGGAATCATGCTTGATAAACGAATGTATAATGGGATACCGGCGATAGCGGCAACTGGAATCAGCCACCAGGCATCGTGTCCGAACCATTTTGTGATGAACTCTGTCGGAACGAGTCCGTGGATGGCAGCCCCGATGGCAGCGCCTATCAGCAAGTATGGGTACACGCTTTTCATCAGCGACCAGGTTTCATTCAAAGCAAATCGCCAGTTGAATTTTTGATTATTTTCTTCATAACCAGACATAATGACGTTTTTTACATAACGCTGAAATCCGAGTTTATCAAGTGCAAAACCGATAGCTACTGAGAAAATACTTGTGATGACGGTGTAAATGATCGTCACCTTCCAGCCCATCACAACGCCCATGATCGTTAGAATAGTAGGATCCAAAACAGGGGAAGCGAATAGGAAAACCATGACGATTGAAAATGGTATTTTCTTTTTCAGCATATTTACGACCACCGGGATAGTCAAGCAGGAACAGAATGGCGTGATAAAAGCAAACAGGATGGCAGTAAAACTGGCAAGCACTTTATTGCGGCCGGTTAACTTCTTCTCGATTTTTTCATATGGAATATAACCCTGGAGCAGGCTGATCAAAAAGGAAATCCCGATGAAAAGCAGAGTTAGTTCAATGGCAATCCAAAAAAAACTTTTGAGAAATTCAATCATCATCTTTTACCTTCTTCCCTTAGCAATTACCTGGTACAGGACAGCATTCCTGCTGTAGTTTTTTTGTACGGGATGGCCATGGAAATGGTCTGGATTCAGGCTGCTCGAAGAATTTCCAGGCATGTTTCGCTTGCCTTTCCACTTCCTGCTGCTTTAACTGGGCTATTGTTTGATAATCTTGATAAAACATGTATATCCCTTCCTTAATCAAAATATGTTGATTTATTTATCAAAAAAAATTGATTAATAGTTTGAAAAATAAACCTAACAGCAGCTGCTAGGTCTGAAAAGGCAGCAAAGCTCTGGAGATAACAGGTGGTTGATTTCTTTGGCGTTCACGGTGTAGTAGCTCCAGGTTCCTTTTGTTTCTTTGTGGATCAGATCGGCATCAAGCAAAATCTTGAGGTGATAGCTTAACTTTGATTGGGGCATGTCAATCAGTTCACTCAGATCGCAAACGCAGCTGGAGTCTTGCTGGCATAGAAGATTGAGAATATGCAGGCGTTTTTGGTCGGCAAGGGCTTTGAATTTCTTTTCATATTTTTCAAAGGTACTTTGAAGCAGTGGTTCCTTGATAGCTTGGGAGTTATTGGTCAGGTCTGTTAAAGGAATGAATTTTTCCACTTTCAGCTCTCCTTAATCAAATATTCTTGATATATTGTATTATATTTCCTGTAAATCCATTTTGCAACTCTTAAATCAAAAATCTTTGATTTTTAATAAAAGAACAGTGCAACTGGATATTTATAGGAGGTGAAGTTTCTAAATCGCCCTTGAATATATAAGCAAATCATTATATGATAATACGGTAATTGGAGGTGGAGGGTAATTGATTAAGCAAAGTATTGAAATGGATCAGGCTGCTGCCGTGTTGAAGCTGCTTGGCGACAAGACGCGCTTGACCATAATGAGGATCCTGGCTGACCACGATTGCTGTGTCTGTGAGTTTGTTGCGATGTTCGATGCGAGCCAGCCGGCGATCAGCCAGCATATTAGGAAATTAAAAGACGCAGGAATGGTGAAAGAAAGCAGGAGGGGCCAGTGGATTTTTTACTCGCTGAACCAGCATTATGAGCATTTCGAATTTGTCCAATTGCTCTTGAATGCACTGCCAGGCCAGGAAGAAAAATTATTAGAACTTGAAAAGCAGGGAAAACGGATTTCCTGTGAATAACGGAGGGTATGAAAATTGTCAACAGCAATCATAGCTTCACTAATTTTCCTTGTGACGCTGACAATGGTTATCTGGCAGCCAAAAGGACTTAGTATCGGCTGGTCTGCCATGGGTGGGGCGCTAGTCGCCTTGATATTCGGCGTTGTTACGTTTCAGGATGTGATCGACGTAACAGGAATCGTCTGGAATGCAACCCTTACATTTATCGCACTTATTATCATTTCACTGATCCTGGATGAGATTGGATTTTTCGAATGGTCTGCCTTCCATATGGCACGTACTGCAAAGGGCAGCGGCATTAAAATGTTCGTTTACGTAACCCTTCTTGGTGCTGGTGTTGCCGCATTATTTGCAAACGACGGGGCTGCACTGATTTTGACCCCGATTGTGCTGGCAATGGTGCGGAACCTGAAATTCGAGGAGAGAATGGTGTTTCCATTCATCATGGCGAGCGGATTCATCGCCGACACGACCTCTTTGCCGCTCGTTGTCAGCAACCTCGTCAATATCGTATCCGCTGACTACTTCAATATAGGATTCGTCGAATATGCATCCCGGATGATTGTGCCGAACTTCTTCTCACTCGGAGCAAGTATTCTGGTCTTGTATTTATTTTTCCGAAAGAGCATTCCGAAAAATTACGAGATGTCAGATTTGAAAAAGCCTTCCGAAGCAATCAAGGATATCAAGATGTTCCGTTTATCGTGGGTTATACTTGGTGTTCTTCTCGCCGGATACTTTGGAAGTGAATTCCTGAACATTCCCGTTTCATTCATAGCTGGGATTGTCGCGATTTTCTTCTTGATGATGGCAAGGAGAAGCCCGGCAGTCCATACGGCAACGGTTGTAAAAGGGGCTCCGTGGGCAATCGTGTTCTTCTCGATTGGTATGTATGTGGTTGTTTACGGCTTGCGTAACGCTGGATTGACGAATATCCTAGCTGATGTCATCCAGGCTGCGGCGGACCAGGGATTGTTTGTTGCTACAATCGGAATGGGCTTTATTGCCGCAATCCTTTCATCAATTATGAACAATATGCCGACTGTCATGATAGATGCGCTGGCGATTGCGGATACTAATACAACAGGCGTTATTCGCGAAGCGTTAATTTATGCCAATGTCATTGGATCCGATTTGGGACCAAAAATCACCCCGATTGGCTCACTGGCAACCTTGCTGTGGCTGCATGTCCTTTCATTGAAAGGCGTCAAGATCTCATGGGGCACGTATTTTAAAACGGGAATCATTTTAACTATTCCTACCCTGTTCATTACTCTGGTGGGGCTATATATCTGGTTACTGATCATTTAATGAGGGAGCGATTATTTTATGGATAAAAAAACAATTTACTTCTTATGCACAGGAAACTCATGCAGAAGCCAGATGGCTGAAGGCTTGGCAAAAAAATATCTGGGTGACGAGTGGGAAGTGAAGAGTGCGGGTCTTGAAGCGCACGGGCTTAACCCTAATGCTATCAATGCGATGCATGAGATCGGCATTGATATTAAAGGCCATACTTCCGATGTAATTGACCCTGAAATTCTCCACAACTCCGACCTTGTCGTAACACTATGCGGCCATGCAGACGAGCATTGCCCGGCGACACCGCCTCATGTAAAACGTGAACATTGGGGATTTGACGACCCGGCGAAGGCTGAGGGAACAGAAGAAGAAAAGTGGGTTGTGTTTCAAAGAGTACGCGACCAAATTGGGGATCGCATTAAAACGTTTGCTGAAACCGGTAAATAGTTAAAAGGAGAGTTTAGTAATGAACAATAACTACCAGGCACTGATTCCGGGAAGGATTTTTATCGGTGGGGAAGATGCCATTTCTGAACTGCTGGAAAATGAAAAAATCGATATGGTTTATGACCTTCGGGCGGTTAATAAAGATGGAAATTACGATTACCCACGGACACACCTGCCAATGTATGATGATGACTCCCAGCAGGATCTGTCTGTTAAAAAGGCGTTGGATGAAGTAGCAGCTGCATATGAGAGTGGGAAGAACATTTACTTCCACTGTTCTACGGGCAGAACACGAACGGGCACTCTTGCAGCAGGCACTCTGCTTAAATTGAATGAAGCAGACAGCATCGATGACGCAAAGGTGAAAGCAAAAGAAGTCCGTGAAGTTTTGAATCTAGATTCAAAATTGATCACATCTCTTGAAAGAATCTTCCCTGAGAAAAAATGAAAATTACAGATAAAGCACGCGAACAATTAATGAAAGAAGAAATTCCTTGCATCCGTTTATACTTCGCCGGCATCAGCTGAAGGAGTTCGAATATTGGACTGGCTCTGGATGAGCCGGATGAAGATGACGAGATAATGCTAGTCGAGGGGATTAAAGTCGCCGTCGATCCTTCGATAGAATATGAAGCGAAGAGCACGATTATCGATTTCATCAATAATGAGTTTATTTTAACGAGGAATTCAATGGATTTCTGCTGACAGCCGCTGAGTAAGCGGCTGTTTTCATTTGTTTGTACAGGATTATGCAGGTGTTTGCTGCTCTTTTAACTGGAAGAATCCAACTTATTGGCGGAAATCACAATATATCAACCACATTTTGAATTTTATCGGTGGATTTTAAAATATATCAACCACATTTTGAATTTTATCGGTGGATTTTAAAATATATCGACCACTTTTCTGATTTTATCGAACACATTCGGGAATATATCGGTAAAGTCTTTAACTCGGCTAAAATTAAATGCCCGGGCACGTAGCCCGGGCATTCATATTCACCATAAATTCGGCTTCACGACCATGAACCAGAGCATCGACATCAATAAAATGATGTAGGTCCAGATGGTACGTTTTAGTTTTGCGGCTAATTCCAGCTTGTTCACGCCTTCTTCGGAGAATTTCCGTAGTGTCGGCGAGAAGGCCCTGGCGAGGAAAAAGAGAGAGGCGAATAGCAGCGCCAGTGTCCCGACAATCCATGGTGTTTCCCATGTCCATGGACCGAGGATGACGAGCAGCACTCCGGTTCCAATCAGGACGTGGCCAGCGTGCTTCGACAGCCGTACGACTGACTTCAATAAAGCTAAATGAGCCTCCAGCTCTTTCCCCATAGCATCAGGCAGCTTTTTTACAATGGGCATCAAAATGAAGAATGGCCCGATTGATGCAACCACACTTGAAACGTGCAAGTAAATGATGATTCGGTACAGTAAATCCATTTCTTATTCTTCGGCAGGGCTGAATTCATGAACCCAGACGCGCATTTGCGGTAGCCATGGCATACCCGGGTGGTAAGAAAGAATCGACTGCTTGTACTCCTCAACTGTTTCAAAGCCTTCACGCTGTGCATCGGCGTCTGTCAACTCACCAAGTGACTGTGAATAGACATTGTCTACGACGAATTTCTTTCCTTTGAGTTCCATGATCTCCCCAACATCCGCATAACGGCCATTACGGCGAGTCGCGGTTTTCTTGCCTTCCAGCACTTTATTAATGTCGTCTTCCATTGTAACCAGACGCTCGATTTCACACGTTTTTGGCGGTAAAGCATTGTTCTGTTCAGTCATTGAAAAAACTCCCTTCCTTATGTTCTTCTATAATGTATCATATTTTGAAAATAGAAAGCCAAGGCAATCATCGTGAAAATAGAGTTTTCACAAAATATATCTGCAAAAAGGGGGAACTGCTGGGATACAACAGAAGGACATTTTTAAAAAAAGATCCAGGAGTAATTTTTCTAGGACTTTTGCTGCTTCTTTTGCAGTTCGAAATATACTAAAATAGGGTTTTCTAGTACAATTGAAGTAGATGGTGGACATATGTTTTACGTTGAGTTTGTTCCCTTCCATAGCTATATATTTCAAATTCAAAATAATTTAATTCGAGGATAAGACAGCTTCTGAAACAGACAAACCGTGATGTGTAGATGTCTGGCGGCTGGGGAGATGAGTAAGATGTTCACTAACTTTGAGACGATTGATCAGCTGAAACGAAGTGTGTATATGTGGCTTCTGCCGATTATAACAATTGCCCTGGTCATCAATAGCTTCCTGAATAATAATCAGAGTTTGTTTGATACAGTCATTAATACGACGCTGATGGTCTGGTTTTCCATCAGCTGGCTTTTAGTATATAGAAACCGGGGAATTCTCGCTGCTGAGTATATAACGCTTTTTTTGGTTACGATGTACCATGTCCTCACCCTCTTTGACGTTGTTCATAATGATCTTGCAGTAAATGGCGGATCTTTGGGAGACTTTATTGTATGGATGCCTTTAATCATCATGTTTTTCTTTTTGGTACTGGGGACAAAGAAGGGCTTTTACTATTCTATATTCATCTTCCTGGTTACGCTTGTCATTGGCGTGGTTTATAGCAGCAAGGTTCCTACCGAATCAATCGATTCGCTGACGCAGTTCCATGCAGCCAATATTGTGTATATCCTAATTCTCTACTATGCGCAAAACATGTTCCGTGCTTTTACAGAAAGGGATTTCTTTAAGAAGCATGCTTACATCGATTCACTCACCCGCGTTGGCAACCGCCACCAGATTGATGTCTGGCTGGAGGAAAAGCTCAAGGCTGCCGAAAAGGAAGATAAGCCGTTTTCAATTATCTTTTTTGATATCGACCATTTTAAAAAGGTTAATGATGAGTTTGGCCATAAAATAGGCGACTGTGTGTTGAAGGAATTATCAGCCATTGTCTCTGGGACTATTGCAGAGGGTGACCTGTTCGGCCGCTGGGGCGGAGAGGAATTTATGTTGATCACAAATGGCAACGGTGGACAGGCTTATGAAAAAGCTGAGCATTTCCGCAAAATTGTCGAGAACCATTGCTTTAAAGGAGCAGGAAGCCTGACTGCAAGCTTCGGAGTAACTGAGTATCAGCAAGCAGACAATATTGACACGCTGCTGAACCGTGCCGATGAAGCATTATATGTATCGAAAAACAGCGGCAGGAATAAGGTCAGCGTGAATGAACCATCCTGAATTTTTCCGGATGGTTTTCCTATTCCAGCCCCAATGCCTCGCCCCTCGAGATACTTGTCTAGCTGCGGCTCCTAACTTCTCGAGACGCTTCGGTCCTGCCAATGAAGTCAATGAACGACTTCATTGTCAGGCTCTCCAGCGCTTGTCGGAGCTGTACAAGACGGTTGGGCTTTTTGTACTTCCATAAAATTTATGATTAAACTATATAGATAATGTGGTAAGATAACTATGGCTATGAATCTTTAAAAATAAAAGGATATGAAATCGCTTTCAATAGATGGATAAAGGAGCAGTGCACCATGAAATATCGTTCTGCATTTGATATTATAGGTCCGGTGATGATCGGGCCATCGAGTTCGCATACAGCCGGCGCTGCAAGGATTGGCCGCGTGGCGCGCACATTGTTTGAGAAACAGCCAACAAAGGCCGTCATCTCCCTGTACGGCTCTTTTGCTAAAACATATAAAGGACACGGAACGGATCTGGCACTTGTAGCCGGAATCCTGGACTTTGATACATTTGATGAACGGATTCCAAACGCGTTGAAAATCGCAGAGCAATCCGGCCTGGAAGTAGAATTTATCACGGAAGATGCGGTCACAGAGCATCCAAACACAGTGAAAATAAATCTTTTTGATGGTCAAGGCAAGGAGCTTGAAATCGTCGGTATTTCCATCGGCGGGGGAACGATCGAGATTACCGAAATCAATTCGTTTAAATTGAAGCTTTCCGGCGCCAACCCGGCGATTCTTGTCGTCCATCATGACCGGTTCGGACTGATTTCAGCCGTGACCACTGTTCTATCAAAATATCAGATTAACATTGGCCATATGGAGGTCTCCCGAAAAGAAAAGGGCGACACAGCTGTCATGGTCATCGAAATGGACCACAAAATCGAAGGCGGAGTTTTTGCCGAATTAACGGCTCTAGAGGGCGTCGATCAGGTCATTCGTTTGGTTGACTAAATTTGAGTAACATCAGGAGGGCAAGCCATGTTTCGTAATGTTGCGGAGCTTGTTGAATTAGCTGAAAAAAATCAGGTAAAAATCGCCGAAATCATGATTCGGCAGGAAATAGAAGTTTCGGGCCGCTCGCGTGAAGATATCATTGCCCAGATGGACAATAACCTTAAGGTAATGGAACGCGCAGTGGAAAGAGGTTTGAACGGCGTAAAATCCCAGACCGGCTTAACCGGAGGGGATGCAGTCTTGTTGCAAAAATACATTGACAGCGGAAAATCCCTGGCTGGCAATCTATTATTGGATGCCGTCAGCAAAGCGGTCGCGACGAATGAAGTGAACGCAGCAATGGGCATCATCTGCGCGACGCCGACTGCAGGATCAGCAGGCGTGGTGCCGGGAACACTTTTTGCCGTAAAAGAGAAATTGAACCCGACACGCATGGAAATGATTGAATATCTGTTTACGACAGCCGCTTTCGGTTTTGTCGTTGCCAACAACGCTTCGATTTCCGGAGCTGCTGGTGGCTGCCAGGCAGAAGTAGGCTCAGCTGCAAGTATGGCCGCGGCGGCAATCGTCGAAATGGCCGGCGGAACACCGCAGCAGTCATCTGAAGCATTTGCGATCACGATGAAAAATATGCTTGGATTGGTCTGTGACCCTGTCGCAGGACTTGTCGAAGTTCCATGTGTAAAAAGAAACGCAATGGGTGCTTCAAACGCTATTACTGCGGCCGATATGGCACTTGCAGGCATAACAAGCAGAATTCCATGCGATGAAGTTATAGGCGCTATGTACGCCATCGGCCAGACAATGCCATCCGCCCTAAGGGAAACAGCAGAAGGCGGACTTGCCGCAACACCAACAGGCCGTCGTTTGGAGCAAGAAATTTTTGGGAAGCCAAAGGAAAAGCTTGTAGATTATTTGATTCAAAAATAGGACGAAAAGCCACCTTTGAGGGTGGCTTTTGTTTTGCTTATAGTAAATGAATATTTCTTTTCCGGCACTCCTCAATCGTTTCCTCGTTCCATACAGAAACCTGAACCTCGCCAATATGGATCTTCCGAAGCAGGAACATACATAGACGCGATTGCCCGATTCCGCCGCCAATCGTATAGGGAAGTTCTTTGTTCAATAACGCCTGATGGTATTCTAATTGGATGCGATTTTCCTGTCCGGCCAGCTTGAGTTGTTCTAGCAGACTTTTTTCATCAACCCTTATCCCCATTGAAGTCATTTCGATTGCACGATGTAAAGGCGGGTACCAGAGTATAAGGTCACCATTCAAATTCCAGTCATCATAATCAGGTGAGCGGGCATCATGTTTTTGGCCTGATCGAAGTTCATGGCCGATTTGCGTAATAAAGACTGCCCCAAATCTTTCTGCAATTTTATCCTCGCGTTCTTTCTGTGAAAGCTCAGGATATGAATCCTCCAGCTCCTGGGAAGAGATGAAGTTTACTTTTTCAGGCAGGATGGTTCCCAAAACCGGATAGTGTTTTGCCAGGAAACTTTCCGTCCTCTTGATAACCTCATAAATCCTTTCAACTGTAGTTCTCAGAACTTTAACATTCCGCTGCTTTCGGGAAATCACCTTTTCCCAGTCCCATTGGTCCACATAAAGGGAATGAAGATTGTCGAGAGTCTCATCACGCCGAATCGCGTTCATGTCGGTATACAGACCTTCCCCTTGAGAAAAGCCATAACGTTTCAGCGCCATCCTCTTCCACTTGGCCAGAGACTGAACAATTTCAATCCGCTCATTTTCCACATCAAGTGCGTCAAAGGAAACAATCCGTTCATTTCCTGCCAGGTCATCATTGATTCCCTTTCCGCCTCTTACAAAAATCGGAGCTGATACTCTAGTCAAATCCAGAGCATCCGCAAGAGTGTTCTCAAAAAAATCCTTTGTTTTCTTAATCGCTATTTCGGTCTCCCTTAGATCTAATTTTGACTGATATTTCAAAGCAGCATTGCTCAACTTTGCTCATCCCCCCGATTCATTTAGCACTTTAGTGTATATACGAAAACATCCATTTACTTTATGACAGATGGGAGTGAAAGTTGCTACTGTCCTCCGCAAAAACGAAAAGCGACAACAAGAGTCGACAGGTTTAGTAGCTTCCGGGAGATATACTAGTTGATAGAATTAAATGTAGGGGGCATGAGATGAGGGAAAGTGCTTATGCAGTCGCAATAATAGCAGGACTAGTCATGACAGCAGTGCAGCCTGCGGCATCCGCAGAGCTTACGGAAATTCGGGAGCAACGACTTAATCTCAAACAGGAATTTTCGACAAAAGAAGAACAAATTGATGCAATGGATGAGGCAGAAAAGCAGTATCTATCCGAACTGAAGGCACTGGACGATGAGATGTCAGAACTGAATCAGAAAATCCGTGACTTCCAAAACGTCCTGGATGATGCAAAAATGGAAATTGAGGATATGAAAAAGGAAATCCACCTGCTCAGCTCCAACAACACGCAACGAGAGCGGTGGATTAAAGAACGGCTGCGGACGATGCAGGTCAATGATGGCTTGGGAATGTATGTAGATTTGATATTTGATTCGAAAAATTTATCTCAACTGTATGATACGGCCAATGCGGTGAGTACCATCATAAAAGCAGATCAAGATTTACTCGCTAAACATAGGAAAGCGCTTAAAACCCTTAAGGAACAGGAAACGCAGCTCTGGCAGAAGACCATGCAGCTTGAGAAGGAATACAGTCAAATGCAGGCACTGCAGGCCGAATTGCAAAAGAAGCTGGAGGAAAAACAGCGCCTGCTAGATTCGGTTCATGAAACAAAGCGGGAAAGTGAATCACAGCTAATGGATATGTATGAAGTCTATGTCAACCTCGCTTCTCAGGAGATTGCAATTTTAAAAGAAAATCAAAGAGTCGAGTATGGCTCCCCTGAATCTGAGGGCGTTTTTATTATACCAGCTATGGGAGAGCTGACATCTGGCTACGGTCCAAGGTGGGGAAGGCTTCACGCAGGCATTGACATCGCGGATGAATCTCCCGAAACGAAAGTGGTCGCAGCTGCTTCCGGAACCGTCATCCGTTCCTATTACTCTGCTACATACGGAAACTGTGTCCTGATCACCCACAAGATGAACGGCAAGACCTTCACCACCCTATACGCCCATCTCGAAAAAAGCACAGTCACAACAGGCCAGTATGTTAAAAAAGGTGAGATGCTCGGCTATATGGGCAATACCGGAGACAGCCGAGGCCAGCATCTGCATTTTGAGGTCCATGAAGGCCAGTGGAATTATGAAAAATCAAACAGCGTTGATCCGCTGCTATATGTGAAAAAATAAGCCAGGTTTCCTTTGTGAATCTGGTTTGTTCATTTTGTGTTTTGTCTACGCTGCAAGTTTTAATCGAAGAGTAGATAACTTAAAGTTCAGTGACCAACTAAGTAGTCAGGGCATTTTAGTAAAAAACAGAATCTCTTGATGTAACCATAAGTAGTTGCACAAGAGGTTTTTTATAAAAGAAATGTCGAAAATACAGTTATAATGACTGTTAAAATTTTTATGGAAAATATTCTTTTGAACATGTTGACACTTACAAATTGAGATGGTATTTTTATCATATGTTCTATATAAAGAACAAAAATATTCTTTATCAAGACAAAATGTATTTAGCATGGCAGGAGGATACCATGAGCGCAATTGCAGGAATCATTAATTTAACAAAAGAGCCGGTTCTCTTCGAGCATGGAAGGAACATAATGAAAGGCCTTGAGAAGTTCCCGGCAGATGATATCCAAGTCTGGCACAAACACAATGCCTTCATTGGAAACCATGCACAATGGATCACTCCAGAGTCAGTGGGCGAACAACAGCCATTTTATGATTCCGAAAGGCAATGCGTCATCACTTCAGATGCCATCATAGATAACAGGGAAGAACTATTCGAAAAGCTCCAAGTCGAGCGGTCAAGACAAAAACACATGCCTGACTGCCAGCTCATTTTGCTAGCTTACTATAAATGGGGAGAAGACTCCCCAAAACACCTTGTAGGCGATTTCGCGTATATGATCTGGGATGAGAGAAACCAGAAACTATTTGGTGCAAGGGATTTTTCAGGTTCACGGACTTTGTATTATTACAATGACAATGATAGATTTGCATTTTGTACCACCATTATGCCATTGTTTACGCTGCCAGGGGTTAAGAAGGAATTGAATGAGCAGTGGATGGCAGAGTTTTTGGCTATACCTGTAAACTTTGAATCAATTAATCTTTCATCCACCACTTATAAGAATATACAGCAATTGACGCCTTCCCACTCTATATCAATTATTGAAGGAAGAATTAAATTAACGAGATATTGTAACTTCTATGAGAAAGAAGAGAAACTTAAGCTTAAATCCGATGCCGAATATGAAGAGGCATTTCGAGAGGTTCTTGATAAGGCCGTAAGAGCAAGAATCAGGACTCATCGAAATGTCGGTGCACATTTAAGTGGGGGGTTGGACTCAGGATCAGTTGCAAGCATGGCCTCTAGAGCTCTTAAAAATGAGAATAAAAGATTAAATACCTTTAGTTATGTTCCGGTATATGGTTTTCAGGATTGGACTCATAAAAGCAGAGTTGCTGATGAAAGCTCTTACGTTAGGGAAACTGTTAATTTTGTAGGTAACATAAATGATCGTTATTTGAGCTTTGATGGGAGAAGTCCATTTACTGAGATTGATGAGTGGCTTGAAACTCTTGAAATACCATATAAATTTTTTGAAAATACTTTTTGGTTAAGAGGCATTTATGAACAATCCCAACAGCAAGGAATAGGTGTTCTGCTGAATGGTCAAAGAGGAAATTGGACAATTTCATGGGGCCCCTTAGTAGATTATTATGCTAGCCTTCTAACAAAACTGAAATGGCATCATTTCTATAAGGAACTGAACCAATATAGCAACAATATAGGAGTGCAAAGGTATAAGATTTTTAAGTTTTTTTTAAAAAAGGCATTCGGGTTAGAGAACTTGAAAAAAAGAGAGCCGTTGAACTTCCCAGTAATCATAGGATCGGATCTAGCAAAGAGAACGAAAGTTTTTGACTATCTTCAACAAAATGGAATTGACACGAATTTTACTAAAACCTCTTCGGCATATGAAGTAAAGAAAAGACAGTTTATCCATCCATATTATTGGAGTCCAACTGGCATGTATGGAGCTAAATTCTCAGTGAGGTATTCTGTTTGGGATAGAGATCCGACAAATGATTTGAGGGTTGTGAAATTCTGTTTATCTATTCCAGAGGATCAATTTGTTAAAGATGGATTAGATCGTGCACTCGTCAGAAGAGCTACCAAGGGTTTGTTACCGGATACCATCAGACTCAACCAAAAATCCAGAGGGGTTCAAGGTGCGGATGGAGCTTTTAGAATGGAACATTCTTGGAAGGAATTTATAAATGAATTGCAAATAATGGCGAATGATTCTGAAGTAGGGAACTATTTAAACTTGGAAGTCATAAAAGAGGCAATTGAAAAGATAAAAACGCAAGCAAAACCGGAGTATGCCTTTGATTTTGATTTTCGGATTCTAATGCGCAGCTTAATTTTATTCAGGTTCTTAAAAAGAACTAATTGAAGGGAGGTGATAGTATTGAAGAAAAAATGGGAAAAGCCAGAACTAGAAGTACTTTCAGTAGGGCTGACCATGGCTGGTCCGGGATTAAAAACCCCAGATGCTGTTCAACCAGACCAGGATGAGACCGTACACTTCAGTTAATCTACTATCTCGAACGCCACAATAGGCCCTTGTTAGTTAAAACTGAATGAGGGCCTATTAATTTGAATAATAGCTATTTTTACATAAAAATTAAATTTAATAAAATGAATCAATGAGGTGAAACTTATGGCAATCAAAGAAAAACTGATTTTAAACCAAACTATTGTTCAACAACCAGGAAATCTAGTAAGTGATATGGACGGAGAAAAAGTAATGCTAAATATTCAAAATGGAAAATATTATAACTTAGGAGAAGTTGGAGGATTTATTTGGGAGTTAATTGCACAGCCAACTGGAATAAATTCATTGATTTTAAGTATAATAGAAAATTATGAAGTTAATCCCTCAGAATGTGAAAAAGAAGTTATTTCTTTTTGTACAGAATTGTATCTTGAAGGCTTAATTGAAGTAATCAACAACTAACGTAGAAAAGGGGATTGACACGTTCTTTATACAGAACTAAAATAGGTATATATTAACATTAATTAAGAACGTTTATTTTTTTTATTTCGATTGTTCTTTATCTAGAACGAAAATCTAAAAGGTGGGTAATAAGCAATGGGTAATGTTAAAAAAGGAACTGCTAAAGAAATTAATTTAAAGGAAATCTTTTCTGTTATTAAAAAAGGTTTCTGGATCATTGCCATTATTACCGCCTTTTCTGCATTTGCTGGATATTTATATGGTGAGAAGGATGTCACTCTCCTATATCAATCCTCAGCTCGAATAATTATTGGTAAAGAAGCTGATATGAACACACTACAGGTAATATTAAAAGACCCGGTAGTATTGGAGAAGGTTGTTGAGAGGCTTGGTCTAAATCGAAGCCCAGAATCTCTGGCTAATCAAATTAATGTAGGGATCCTTGAGAGTTCAAAAGTTGTTAACATAAGTGTAACCGATACGGATCCTGCAAGAGCAGCAGATATCGCCAACACTACGGCTGAAGAATTTAAGACCGAAATAACTAGATTGCTTGATTTTGATGATATGGAGATATTTTCACCAGCAAAAATTAATCCCAATCCAATTAATGAGGAAGATAGTAAATTAGGCATTATAGGAATAGTTTTCGGAGTACTTGCTGGAATTGGGTTCGTTTTCTTCCTGGATTCATTAGATGACACAGTCAGATCACAAAAGGATGTTGAGGATTATCTAGGCCTTCCAGTGGTAGGAAGGATCTCGAAAATGAACAAAAAGAATATTAAGAAGCAAAGTATTCATCCAATAGACTTCCCGCGAGGTGATTCTGGTGTTCCGAAGTAATCGAAGGTCAGCAAATGCAAATCAAAAAAGAAATTTGATCGTTTATTCCAATCCAGATTCAATCATAGCTGAACAATTTAGGACACTTCGCACCAATATACACTTCTTAACCGGAGGGAACAAGAGTATATTGCTTTTGACATCCCCAAGTTCGAGTGAAGGAAAATCCACAGCTGCAGCGAACCTTGCTTTATCTATGGCCCAACAAAAAGAAAAAGTGCTGTTAATTGACGCGAACCTTAGGGATCCAAATATACACTATATATTTAAAATTTCTAACGGTAAGGGATTAGCGGATGTACTATCTGGTCAAGAAGAATTAAGGAATGCTGTGTACAACACTGAGATTGGAAACTTGGCAATATTGACAAGCGGGCACCTGGATTCTAATCCGGCTGAACTACTTGGTTCAGAATCCATGCAGAAATTATTTCATCAGGCATTGGAAGAATACGATTATATCTTTATTGACTCCCCCCCTGTATTGGATGTGACAGATACAAAATTACTAGCAAACAAAAGTGATGGTGTAATCCTTGTTATAGGGGAAGGAAAAACAGCTATTGAAAAAGCAGTAGAAGCTAAAAAGGCTCTTGAGTTTGCTAAGGCAAAGATCTACGGCGTTATATTGAATGAGATTTAGAAAAAGTTATTATTTTTTTTAAGTTTATGTTCGTTATTAAGAAAATAATGTTCGTTTTGTGGTGATGTCTCCTAGCCGTTATCAAAGGAGACACTCGGTCATGCTGTGGGTGGAAAAAACCTTAGACGCTCTGGTCGTCGAGAGTGTGATGTGAGGAGGGGTTAAATGCCCCATTTTATTATAAAGCTTTTACCTATCTGTTTTCTGCAAGAACAAATAGGTAAAAACTTTATTTTTAAGGAGGATTATATGAAGGAAATAGATAAGTTTCCGAAATCGGTGAAAAAGGCAGTGAGGTACATAAAGCAGGACGCCAGCAAAGAGCAGTTGGAAGAAATCAGGAAACTGATTGACTATGCTATTAAGCTACGGAGTGTGAGATTAGATTAAAAGAAGAAAGGAGGCAAAGCATGACATATAGACAGAGGCTTTCGTTATTTATCCTTATTGATTCAGTGATTGTACTGACAGCGATTTTCTTTAGTCATTTACTAGTACGTGGAACGATCAATAATTCTCCATGGTTTTATTTGATAAGTGCTACAGCCATTTTGATAAGCCATCATTTTTTTTCTTTTAAATTCAAACTCTATAAAAAAGCCTGGGAATATGCAAGTGTCGGAGAACTAATCATCATCCTGAAAACTGCATCAGCCTCAATTTTGACGGCAGCTGTATTCCAGGGAGTCATACTCAATGAAATTTTTGTAAGGCGATTATCGGTAACATGGCTGCTTTTAGTTTTAATTATTGGCGGGTCAAGGTTTTGCTGGAGGGTTTACAGGGATTTATATTTGAGTCGTTTAACCTTTAGCAAAAGGACACTAATTATTGGTGCAGGTTCTGCCGGAACTATGGTTGCAAGGCAGTTGCTAAAAAGTAAGGAATCTGACCTCCAGCCTGTTGGTTTTATTGACGATGATGCCAAAAAGCATCACCTGGATATTATGGGCATACCAGTACTTGGCGGAGTAGGTAAAATCGATGCCATTGTGAAAAAATATAAAATTGACAACATTGTCATTGCCATTCCTTCATTAAGCAGGAAGGAACTGAATAGCATTTTTAAAGAATGTGCAAAAACGGAAGCCAAGACGCAAATCCTGCCAATGCTGGAGGATCTTATGACCGGCAAGTTGTCAGTGAACCAATTTCGCGATGTCCAGGTTGAAGATTTACTGGGCAGAGATCCGGTTGTGTTAAACGATGACAAAATTTCTGAGGATATCACAAACAAAGTAGTACTTGTAACTGGAGCTGGGGGGTCGATCGGTTCAGAAATTTGCAGGCAGATTGCTCATTTTAATCCTGAAAAATTAGTTCTTTTAGGACACGGTGAGAACAGTATCTACTCAATTGAAATGGAACTTAAAGAAAGTTTTCGAGATTCATCCATAGAGTTTATTCCTATAATAGCTGAAATCCAGGATGCCAAAAAAATGATGTCCGTGATGGAGGCATTCCAGCCGGATGTTGTCTATCATGCTGCTGCCCATAAACATGTGCCGTTAATGGAGCGCAATCCTGAAGAAGCAGTAAAAAATAATATGATTGGTACTTTAAATGTAGCAAATGCCGCCAGCTGGCATGGAGTGAAAACATTCGTGATGATTTCATCCGATAAAGCAGTTAACCCAACAAGTGTGATGGGCGCAACAAAGAGACTTGCGGAGATGATTGTTCAGCATATGGATGAAAGCAGTAACACGAAGTTCGTTGCGGTCAGGTTTGGTAATGTTCTCGGCAGCCGTGGAAGTGTGATTCCTCTTTTCAAAAGGCAAATCGAGAAAGGCGGTCCTGTCACGGTAACGCATCCAGAAATGGTACGTTATTTCATGACGATTCCTGAGGCATCAAGGCTCGTGATCCAAGCAGGAGCCCTGGCGCAGGGAGGAGAAATCTTCGTCCTTGATATGGGGGAACCTGTAAAAATAGTAGACCTGGCCAAAAACTTGATTAAGCTATCAGGTTATTCTGTTGATGAAATCGGAATAGAATATACAGGAACAAGACCAGGTGAAAAGCTGTATGAAGAGCTTTTGAAAGATGAAGAAGTGGGAGATCATCAAGTACACCCAAAAATATATGTAGGAAAAACATCAGCATTATATATATCCGAGATAGAAGAGATTATCGGTACCTTCTCAAGTATGGAAAAGGAAGAATTGAGAGATCGTTTGTTAGCATTAGCTAATAATAGGTTTTCCGAGTCTCCGATTATGTCAATTTCAGTTTAGGGGTGGAAGTAGATGAAAGTAAAAAAAGCAATTATCCCAGCTGCAGGCCTGGGAACAAGGTTCTTGCCGGCAACAAAAGCAATGCCGAAAGAAATGCTACCGATTGTAGATAAACCAACTATTCAATATATCGTTGAAGAAGCAATTGAGTCAGGAATTGAGGATATCATCATTGTTACTGGGAAAGGAAAAAGAGCGATTGAAGACCATTTTGACCACTCCTTTGAACTGGAACAAAACCTGTTAGAAAAAGGAAAATTCGAGTTACTAACTGAGGTCCAAAAGTCTTCAAAACTTGTTGATATCCATTATATCCGTCAAAAAGAGCCAAAAGGTCTTGGCCATGCCATCTGGTGTGCCAGAAAATTTGTCGGGAATGAACCCTTTGCCGTTCTATTAGGTGATGATATTGTCCAGGCGGAAAAACCTTGCCTCCAACAAATGATGGAGCAGTATGAAAGATATAATGCTTCGATTCTTGGAGTGCAAAAAGTGAATCCAACTGAAGTATCAAGATATGGGATTGTAGATGGAAACTGTATTGGCGACCGATTTTACAGTGTCAGCAGTTTAGTAGAGAAACCAGCGATTGAAGAAGCTCCATCAAATCTGGCAATCATGGGCCGATATATCCTGAATCCCAGAATATTTGATATTCTTAATCAGCAAGAACCCGGTGCTGGCGGAGAAATCCAGTTAACTGATGCAATCGCTGGATTGAACGAATATGAAGCTGTTTATGCATACGACTTTGAAGGCACCAGATATGATGTTGGTGAAAAAATGGGTTTTATTAAAACTACGATTGATTTCGCTTTGCAACGGGATGATTTGCGCTCTGACCTGCTAGACTACTTTTCTTCGATTCTAAACCTTGAAAAAGCAAGGCAGAGTTAAACTTATGGGTACAAAAAAACGGATTTTACTTTGTGCAACAGTTGATTACCATTTCAGTGCCTTTCATTTACCATATATGAAATGGTTCAAAGAGCAAGGGTGGGAGGTACATGTTGCTGCTAAAGGCAATATGGAGCTCCCTTTTGTTGATAAAAAATACGATTTGCCAATACAAAGGTCGCCATTCAGCCTGCAAAATATGAAGGCATATCAACAATTAAAATCAATCATCGACCAAAATGATTATCAAATCATTCATAGTCATACGCCAGTTGGCGGAGTGCTAGCCAGACTAGCTTCCATGGCAGCCAGAGAAAAAGGAACGAAAGTATTGTACACAGCTCATGGTTTTCATTTCTGTATAGGTTCACCGGCAATAAACTGGCTAATCTACTATCCTATTGAAAAATGGCTGGCCAGGTATACCGACTGCCTGATTACCATTAATGAAGAGGATTTCAACAGAGCAAAACGGCATCATTTCAAGGCAGACCGTATTGAACATGTTCATGGAGTTGGAGTAAACACAGAAAAATTCAGGCCCGCTGAAAAAGAGTATAAAAAGGAACTAAGAATCGCCTACGGCTACAACGTTGGCGATTTTTTAATGTTTTATGCTGCGGAATTCAATAAAAACAAGAACCAGCAATTGTTAATTCGAGCCCTAGCACAAATAGTAGATGATGTTCCAAAAGCTAAGCTGTTATTTGCTGGAGAAGGACCTTCATTGGAGGAGTGTCGTAAATTGGCAAAAAAACTAGCTGTTGAAAATCAGGTTCATTTTTTAGGATTTAGGAAGGACATTGAACAGTTACTGCAAATATCTGATGTTGCTGTTGGATCGAGTTTTCGAGAAGGTCTCCCTGTGAATATTATGGAAGCCATGGCATGCGGCTTGCCGGTAATCGCAACAGTAAACAGAGGGCATCGAGAACTAATTACAAACCAGCAAGAAGGCTGGTTAATCAAAGAGTCTAACCCACGGATGTTTGCTAAAAAGATGAAGCTGTTGGCAAAGGATCCAGCACAAAGGGCAGTAATGGGGTCCAATGGACGAAGGCTGATAATTAATAACTTCAGTACAAACAAAATACTCCAAGAAAAGAGTGCAATCTACAAACCATATATGGCAGAAACGGAGGAGTCGAAGTGGGCAGCCCTTTAAGAGTTTTACATGTAGTCGTCAACATGAACCGTGGCGGAGCAGAAACACTGCTGATGAATCTATATCGAAATATTGATCGCTCTAAAATCCAGTTTGATTTTTTGACTTGTAAAGAAGGAGTGTTTGATAAGGAGATAAATGAATTAGGAGGGAGGATATATAGGATTCCTTATATTACGGATGTCGGTCACTCGAATTATCTCAAAGCATTGAACGGTTTTTTTATGAATACTCCGCAATACCAGATCGTTCATTCACATATGGATAAAATGAGTGGATTTGTATTACGTGCCGCAAAAAAAGCAGGAGTTTCTGTAAGAATCGCTCACAGCCATAGTACCAGGAGTGAAGGCGGGGCAGCGGCTAGAATATACAAATGGTATGCCGGAATAATGATTCCAAAGTATGCTACTTATTTTGTTTCATGTTCTGGGGAAGCTGCCGAATGGCTATTTGGGAAAAAAGCTGATAGAACGATTTTATTAAAAAATGGAATTGACTTAGAACACTTTAAATATTCTCAGAAGGTAAGGGAATCGATTAGGTCAGAATTAAAAATAAAGGAAGATCAGTTCATAGTCGGTCACGTGGGCAGATTTTCAATGCCGAAGAATCATTCCTATTTATTAGAGGTGTTTAAAGAATTTCTGTCTTATAGAGAAGAGGCCATACTTTTGTTTGTTGGAGACGGTCCGCTGCTCCCGGAGATTAAGCGGAAAGTCGAAGAGATGCAACTAACTAAAAAGGTTAAGTTCCTTGGAAGCAGATCAGATGTTGACCAGCTTCTCCAGGCTTTTGACATTTTTCTTTTCCCTTCTGTCTTTGAAGGATTTCCACTCTCAGTAATTGAGGCTCAGGCTTCAGGGCTTCCTTGCCTTATCTCTGATACTATAACCAAAGAAATAGATATGGGGATAGGCTTAGTTCAGTCTCTATCTCTCAACAATAAAAAACTATGGATTGACAAGATGCAAGAAATAGCAGGTCTACACTCTATTAGAAATAGTAATTTAAATTTACTGATTTCAAAAAATGGCTTTGATATAAAGAATTCTTCCGATTATCTTAGAGAATTTTATTCTACTGTTACAGGGGATGTGATGAATGAAGAAGTTAACGGTATTCACGCCAACATACAATAGAGCATATTGTCTGGGCAATTGTTATGAATCGTTAAAAAGACAAACCAATAAAGACTTCATTTGGTTGATCATTGATGATGGGTCTACTGATCATACGAAGGACTTAGTTAGTAATTGGAAGACTGAAAGCTTAATAGATATACAATATATTTGGCAAGAAAACCAGGGTATGCATGGAGCGCATAATACGGCATATGAACTTATTGAGACTGAATTGAATGTCTGTATAGATTCTGATGATTATATGCCTGATGATGCAGTAGAAAAAATTATAATGATGTGGGAAGCTAACGGCAGTAAAAATGTCAGCGGAATAATAGGGTTGGATTCTAACTTTGATGGAAAAGTAATCGGTTCAATGCTGCCTACTAACCTAAAGACCTCTACACTGTTTGATTTGTATTATAAATTTGGAGTATCGGGGGATAAAAAGTTAGTTTATAGAACGGATTTAACCAAAGAATTCCCGTATCCGATTTTTGAAAATGAGAAATATGTAGGCCTTGCCTACAAATATTATAAGCTGGACCAACAATATAAAATGCTATTAATGAACGAGGTATTATGTTGTGTGGAATACCTGCCAGATGGCTCGTCACTTAATATGTTGAGACAATACCGGAAAAATCCAAAAGGATTTACATTCTACAGGAAAGAACTTATGAAGTTGCCTTTCGTAAGTGGCAAGTTTAAGTTTCGGCAGGCTGTTCATTATGTGTCCAGTTGTCTCCTAGATAACAATTTTCAATTTATTAAAGAAGCCCCAAATAAGCTCTTAACCACAATAGCAGTGCCACTAGGAATTATGTTGTTTCTTTTTATTAAGACAAAAACAAGAACGGTTTAATTGAAAGGAATAGAAAATGGAAATTCTTTGGTTAAATCTTTTTATTGTCTTTTGTTTCTCGTTATTGGCAAGGTATTTTGCTATACCTAATATTAATACTGCTTCAATGACTACGATTTCATTGCAAAAGATATATGTTATAGGATCACTTTTATCACTAGCACTAGTATCAGGTTTACGCTCCAACATAGGTGATACTTACTTTTATAAGCATGCATTTGAAGTAAATGATTTTACATGGGAACAAGTGAAGAATCAAGAGAATATCGGCTTTTGGATCTTTCAAATGTTTTTGAAAAAATTCTCTGACAATCCACAGATTTTGATTTTTACTGCTGCAATTATTACAAATATACTCATTATTTTAGTGTTTTCGAAGTATTCAAGGCACTTTGAGTTAAGTACGTTTGTGTATATCACAGGCGGACTATACTTAGTTACAATGAACGGAATTCGTCAAAGCCTTACCGCTGCAATTATTTTTATGGCTACACGGTTTATCATTAGCGGAAACTTCTTCGCATACACTTTGATCGTCTTATTTGCTTCTACTTTTCATGAGAGTGCACTTATCCTTCTGCCAATATATTTCTTGGTTCGGTACAAAGCATGGTCCAGAGCAACGTTAATGTTATTGGTTATTGCAGTTGTTATTGTCATAGGGTTTGATCAATTCTCCTCAATCCTTTTCTCCACCTTAGAAGATACACAATATGGTCATTATAAAGATTTCAAGGAAGGAGGAGCGAATGTAATCCGTGTTGCAGTTTTCGGGACTCCTCTTATAATTGCCTTCTTCGGAAGAGAAAGGTTAAGGGAGATATTTCCTGAAAGTGATTACATAGTCAACATGGCACTGATTGGTTTAGTTTTTATGATTGTATCAACACAGAATTGGATATTTGCTAGATTTAATATTTATTTTGAACTATATCAGCTTATTTTAGTAGGATGGATTGTAAAGCTTTTTCATGAAAAAGAACAGCGATTGGTTTATTTAGGAATAATAGTTTGTTATTTTCTTTATTACTATTACGAAAGTGTAATTAGCTTAAACATTCACTATAAAAGCGACTATATCATCTTTTAAGCTATTTATTGATAGGGGGGATAACATGTGGTAGAAAAATATATCGGCAGGGTCTTGCATATTGTCAGCGCGATGGATCGAGGTGGGGCGGAAACATTACTTATGAATGTTTATCGGAATCTGGATAGAAGCAAACTTCAGTTTGATTTTATTGTTCACCGTGATGATCAAGGAGCTTACGATAATGAGATTCGAGAATTAGGCGGAAAGATTTATAATGTTCCCAGCTTAGGAATTGCTGGTCCTATTTCTTATGTTAAGAAACTAAGTGAAATTATGTCGTCAAATTCTTATATTGCCATTCACTCCCATACCGATTACCAAAGTGGATTTCCCGCCCTTGCAGCAAAAATTGCAGGAATTCCGCATCGCATTTGCCACTCTCACAGCAATAACTGGCCAATAAATGACAGCTTTAAACAAAAGCTACTACTAAAGGGTTTGCAGTCAATAATTAAAATCTCAGCGACTCAATATTGCAGCTGCAGCCAAGAGGCTGGAGCTTTTTTATTTGGTCAAAAGGCAGTTGATAACAATAGAGTCACTATCCTGAAAAATGGTATTGATTTAAGCCAGTATCTTGATGAAACCATTACCAAAACGAGTGTGATAAAAGAAGTGGGACTAAACCAGGATGCCAAAATCATCGGTCATGTTGGAAAGTTTTCAAAGTCTAAAAACCAGGCGTTTATTCTGAAAGTTCTCAAACAACTGGTGAATAAAGATAAAAGGTATGTGGCTCTTCTGGTAGGGGATGGTCCTATAAAAAAGAAGATTGAACAAGAAGCTGAGAATTTGGGGCTTTCAAAACATGTTTGTTTTTTAGGAGTACGCTCTGATATTCCGAGATTGATGAAGGCTTTCGATGTTTTTCTTTTCCCTTCAATATTTGAGGGTTTCGGGATTGTTACAGTTGAAGCTCAGATTAGCGGAACTCCATGTATTATGTCGGATTCGGTTCCCATTAGTACAGATATGGGGCTTGGCTTAGTAAGGTATTTAAGTCTGGAAGAGGATCCTGAGAAATGGGGAGAAGAAGTAGGAAAGGCAATCAATATTCAGAAGCCAGAAAAAGAAGCTTTAGTTAAAGCGCTGTCTGAAAAAGGTTTTAGCATCCAACAAAACATCGATGAATGGATGAAACTTTACAGGGTTGGATAGTAATTTTGGGGAGAAGTGATAAATGAAGAAGAAAGTATTGATCGCTTCATTTGATTTAGCCATCGGCGGTGTTGAACGAAGTCTGATTGGGTTGTTGAATAGCATTGACTATCAAAAATATGAGGTTGATTTAATGCTCTTTAAGCATGAAGGAGAGTTCTTTTCGTTATTGCCTGAAGGACCGTATTTGCTCCCGGAGAATCCAGCTTACAGTACATTCAGGAAATCGGTATCACAGATTATCCGAGATGGCCGATATCCTATTGCCGTTTCTAGGTTATTAGCTAGGTATAAAAGCAGCATCAAAGGAAAAATGATGAAGGTTGAGGAACATGGATATTTAACGATCCAATATGGCTGGGAGCTTACACGTCCTTTTTTGCCTGAATTATCAAAGGAGTATGATCTTGCGATTGGTTTCTTATGGCCGCATCATTTCATCGGGGAAAAAGTAAAGGCGAAAAGAAAAGTCGGTTGGGTCCATACGGATTATTCCAATATTTTTATTGATAAAAAGACGGAAATGAAAATGTGGAAAAATTTGGACCAAATAGTCGCAGTTTCAGAGGAATGTTCGAACGCCTTTGTAAACCAGTTTCCACAATTAAAAGAAAAGACAATCGTCATAGAAAATATCCTCTCTCAGGATTTTGTAAGACAGCAAGCTGAAGTCCAGATTGCGCAGGAGATCAAAAAAGAACCAGGTAAAAACATTATTATGTCAGTTGGCCGGCTTTCTCATGCGAAAGGGTTTGACAATGCAATACAGGCATGCAGGCAATTGATAAATAAAGGATATGATATTGCCTGGTATGTTGTAGGATATGGCCCTCTGGAATATGAGCTGCGTAAACTTATAGCTGAGTTAGGGGTAGAAAATCATTTTTTCCTTCTCGGTAAAAAAATGAATCCCTATCCTTACATAAAAGCATGCGATATCTATGTTCAGCCTTCAAGATATGAGGGGAAAGCAGTAACCATTCGAGAAGCGCAGATACTTGGAAAACCAGTTATCATTACCAACTTTCCAACGGCAAAAAGTCAGGTGAAAGATGGGGTAGATGGACTTATTACTCCAATGAAAATTGAAGGCATTGTTGAAGGACTCCAAAAGTTACTTGATAATCCTGCTTTAAAAGAAGAGTTAATCAAAAATACAAGGTCAATGGATTATGGAAATAAAAATGAAGTCCAGAAGATTTACAGCTTAATAAATGCATAAACGGAGGTGGATTTATGCCAGTTCTTGTAACAGGCGGTGCAGGCTACATAGGCAGCCATACTTGTGTTGAGTTGCTAAATGCAGGCTATGAAATCATCGTTGTTGATAACCTTATGAATAGCAAAAAAGAATCATTAAATAGAATTAGTGAAATTACCGGAAAGAGCATTCCGTTCTACCAGGTTGATTTACTGAATGAGCAAGAACTTGAAAAGATCTTTATAGAAAATGAGATTGATGCTGTCATTCACTTCGCCGGTCTTAAAGCTGTTGGAGAATCTGTACGATTACCGCTCAAGTATTACCATAATAATATTAGCGGTACAATCAATCTATTAAACATCATGAAAAAATACGATGTTAATAGACTGGTTTTCAGTTCCTCTGCAACTGTATATGGCATGCCGGAAAGGGTTCCGATATCAGAAGACTTCCCTTTAAGTGCACTTAACCCCTATGGACGAACGAAGTTAATGATTGAGGAAATATTAACGGATCTTTATCATTCTGACCCTAACTGGAGCATCGCCCTATTGCGGTATTTCAACCCAATCGGAGCCCATGAATCTGGAATGATTGGAGAAGATCCAAATGGAATTCCCAATAACTTAATGCCATTTATCACACAAGTTGCTATCGGTAAACTGCCAGAACTCAGTGTATTCGGCAATGGGTATCCAACAGCTGATGGAACTGGGGTTAGGGATTACATTCATGTAGTCGATCTTGCAAAAGGCCATTTGAAGGCACTTGAAAAAGTAGGAACAAGTAATGGGATTGAATCATTCAATCTAGGAACTGGAAAAGGATACAGTGTACTTGAAATGGTAGAAGCTTTTGAAGCTTCCGCTGGGATTCCTATTCCTTATAAAATTGTCGAACCAAGAGCAGGCGATGCTGCTGTCTGTTTTGCTGATCCAATGAAAGCGAGGCAAGAACTGGATTGGGCAGCCGAAAAAGGTCTGAATGAAATGTGTGAAGATTCATGGAGATGGCAATCTAAAAATCCAAATGGATATGAGGAAAACTTAATACAAACAGTACCAAGCAATCCGCACTTATCAAAAAGTGGGGATTTTTTATATGCGAAAAAAGAATGAGAAGAGGACTAAGGAATGAGTGTACAGGAAACGCAGCAACAACGCTTCAAGGAATTGTTGCAGGAAGTTTATATTAGGGGTCAATTAATTAAGGACATCAAAACGGAAGAATTGATTTTAGAAATCCAAGAGATGCTCACATTAGTTTTAGAAAATAAACATTAATCTTAACCGTGGCTAGGGGTTGCAAAAATGAAAAGGCTCTTAGATTTAAGTAGTTCAATTTCCCTTCTTATTGTATTATCACCCATCATCTTGTTAACTGCTGTATTTGTAAAAGTAAAACTGGGAACACCAGTCATTTTTAAACAGAAGAGGCCAGGATTAAATGAAAAGCCCTTTTATCTTTATAAGTTTAGGACTATGACAGATGAGCGAGACCGAAACGGAAGGCTGCTTTCAGACAAGATACGTGTGACCCCAGCTGGCCAATTTTTAAGGAAATACAGCCTTGACGAATTGCCACAACTCATCAATGTAATAAAAGGGGATCTTAGTCTGGTTGGGCCTAGGCCGTTATTGATGGATTATCTTCCGCTTTATACTCAGGTGCAGGCAAAACGCCATCTTGTTAAACCCGGGATTACCGGGTTAGCTCAAATCAGCGGCCGAAACACCTTATCCTGGGAAGAAAAGTTTAAATTAGATGTTTGGTATGCTGAAAATCATTCGCTACTTATAGACCTTAAAATATTGTGGAGAACGATTTATAAAGTCATCCAATCAGAAGGAGTCACACAGCCTGGCAATGTGACAATGGAGCCGTTTAAAGGATCGAAATCTATTGTAAAAGAGGGGCATGGATGAAAATTGCCATTATTGGTCAGGGAGGACATAGCAAAGTCGTTCGAGATGTCATTAAAGCCAAGGAAGGTGCAGAAATAGTGTGCTGCTTTGATGATAAATTTAATGCTGAATTTTTCCATGAACAGATCATGTATGGGCCGGTGAATTCTGCCAAAAATATCGCTGAGGATTTTCCAGAGGTGAAATTTTTTGTTGCAATTGGAAATAACACAGTGAGAAAGAAAATTGTAGAGCGATTGGGATTTCCCGAAGAGTTCTATGCAACTTTGATTCATCCGACTGCTCAAATAAGCTCAGATGCTATTGTCGGGCCCGGGAGTGTCGTGATGCCATGTGCAGTTGTAAACTCGGATGCTCAGCTTGGAGCACACACGATCATTAATACATGCGCAGTTGTCGAGCATGATAGCAAAATTGAGAATTTCGTCCATATCTCTCCGAACGCCACTGTGACCGGAAATGTCACAGTCAGAGAAGGAGCGCAGATTGGGGCGAGCGCTACTGTTATCCCAGGTATGGAAGTTGGGAAATGGGCAATGGTCGGAGCAGGTGCGACAGTGATTCATCATATTCCAGCAAACAGCACCGCAGTTGGTGTGCCGGCGATAGTGAAAATAAGAGAAGTAACTGGGGGTGTATAAATGATTGATACTAGAGTTCAAAAAAGAATCTATCTCTCCTCACCGCATATGAGCGGGAATGAACAAAAATATATAAAAGAAGCTTTTAGAACAAATTGGATTGCCCCTCTGGGACCAAATGTAGACGCATTTGAAAAGGATATAGCCGCATATACAGGAGTCACTGAAGCAGCAGCTGTCAGTTCTGGAACGGCAGCGATTCATTTGGCTCTTTCTTTATTGGGAGTGGAAAAAGGAGATACTGTTTTTTGTTCAACACTAACCTTTGTAGCTAGTGCGAATCCAATTTTGTACTTGGGTGCTGAGCCGGTATTTATCGACTCTGAACCAGAGACATGGAATATGTCCCCGAAAGCGTTAGAAAAAGCATTTAGAGATGCTGCTTTAAGGGGTCTGCTTCCTAAAGCAGTGATTGTTGTGAATCTATATGGACAGAGTGCCAAGATGGATGAGCTGACTGAGTTGTGCGAACAGTATGAAGTGCCAATGATTGAAGATGCTGCAGAATCCCTTGGTTCTTCCTATAAAGGAAAGCCAAGCGGATCGTTCGGACTCTTTGGGATTTTTTCTTTTAACGGCAATAAAATCATTACCACTTCTGGTGGCGGCATGCTTGTGTCCAACGATACCGAAGCAATCCATAACGCACGCTTCCTGGCGACACAGGCAAGAGATCCAGCACCTCATTATCAGCACAGCAAAATCGGCTATAACTATCGAATGAGTAATATTTTAGCTGGAATTGGCAGAGCACAGCTGGAGGTCTTAGAGGAAAGAGTCGAAGCAAGAAGATCTGTTTTTGAAAGGTATCAACAAGAGTTATCAACATTACCGGGCATTCAGTTCATGCCGGAGTTAAACGGATCCTATTCAAATCGCTGGCTGACAGCCATGACGATTGAGAAAAAAGAAGCAGGTGTTACAGTAAGTGAACTAATAGAGGGATTAGCTGCAGAAAACATTGAAGCAAGACCTGTATGGAAGCCTCTTCATATGCAGCCATTGTTCAAAGGTGCCAAGTATTTTACACATGACGAAAAAGAAAGTGTCTCAGAACAATTATTCGCCAACGGAATTTGCCTGCCGTCAGGATCCAATATGGAGGAACTAGACCAATCAAGAGTCATTAATTGTATTAAAAACTTTATTAACGTAAAAGAGGTTGAAAGAAAAATAGTTTAATATCCAAGGATAATGAGGTAGCCTACATGATTGGAAAAAATTTATCTGAACTTAGAAGAAGAAAGGGGCTCAGCCTTTCTGAGTTAGCTGATCGATCCGGGATTTCCAAGTCATATTTAAGCAATATAGAACGGGATGTACATAAAAATCCCTCCATACAAATTCTGGAGAAGATATCGGATGTTTTAGATGTAGACCTTAAAGCATTGTTGATAAACGGTCATAGTACAGAAAAGGTTCGCCATGATAAAGAACTTTACGAATTTGCTGAAGAACTGAAAAAAACAGGCATTGAAAAGGATAATATCCAAGAATATAAACAGCTTATAGAATTTATCAAGTGGCAGAATGAGAAAGTATCCAAATAAATAAGGAGTGGTCAATCAGCCAACTTTCGTCCATCTCCTATAAAAAAAGCGAAGGTAGGCGTAAAGAGAATGCCTGATAAAGTAAGTGTAGTTGTTCCTATTTATAAAGTAGAAAAATATCTGCATAGATGTATTAATAGTATTTTGAATCAAACCTATAAAAATATTGAAATTATTTTGGTTAATGATGGTTCCCCAGATCGCTGCGGAAGTATTGCAGAAGAATATGCTGCTTCTGACCCGCGAGTCAAAGTAATCCATAAAAAAAATGGCGGTTTATCAGATGCAAGGAATGCAGGAATGCAACATGTTACTGGCATTTATACGATGTTTGTGGATAGTGATGATTGGTTAGGACTCAGTGCAATTGACATACTAATAACCACCTGTAAAAGGTATAAAGCAGATGTGGTTCAATCTGCTTTTTATTATGCCTATGAAGATTATTTGCTCTTTGACCACAAGCACTATAGTCCGAAAAGTAAGCCGGTCATACTAAATAGGGAGTCATTAATGTATGAATTAGTGAAAAACGAACGAATTAAGAATTTTGCCTGGGGGAAGCTCTATAAAACAAGTATTCTGCAAGACATTCCTTTTAAAAAGGGTGTTTTGTTTGAAGATGTATTTTGGGCTCATCATGTGATGGACCGTGTCAAGAAATTCATCCTTATAAATCAGCCACTGTATTTCTATTTTCAAAGAAGCGATAGTATTGTTGCTGCATATACACCAAGAAACCTGGATATGCTGGCAGGTTTAAAGGAAAGGCACATATTTATTGAAGAAAAGTATCAAGATCTGGTTAATGAATCTTATATAGTTATATTTAGAACTAGTTTAATTCACTATAACTTGTTGATTATGAACTGGAGGAAAGATAAAAGAGGAACGTATAGGAAAGGGATAAGAGATTATATCAGAAAAAATTCAACAAAATTAAAAAAGGCTGTAGATGATGATAAATTCCTTAAAATACAGTTAACAATGTTTCTTGTGCACCCCGTGTTGAATATTGTTTTTTCTGCAGTAAAGAAAGTCCTTAGACAACTGGAAATCATTTCTGAACCGTCGGGACTACATAAAGTATCAATAACCCAAAAAGAATTTTCAACCTAAAAACTTCTCCAAATTTGAAGAAGTTTTTTTACTATGCTTAATTAGGAGATTTTTATGGAAGTCCTTAAAAAGTATATCTCACTGGTCATTATCTATCTTTTTAACTGTTTACCTATTAAAAAGAATAAAATTTTCCTGTTCAGTTACTACGGAAGCCAATATGGCTGCAATCCGAAATATATTACTGAACATATTCTGAAAGCTTATCCAAAAGATTACTTCGACCTGGTTTGGGCATTTAATGACCCGGATTCTAAGTTGGATATTGATGGGATAAGAAGTGTAAAAACAATGTCCCTTCACTATTTTTATGAGCTTTGTACATCCAAGGTATTAATAACAAATTTCAGAACTACTGACTTGTTTATAAAAAGGAAAGAGCAATACTACATACAGACCTGGCATAGTTCACTGCGTTTAAAGCAGATAGAAAAAGATGCTGAAGAAAATCTTCCTACCAGTTATGTACAAATGGCAAAAAAGGATTCGGAAAAATGTGATCTATTACTATCTGGCTGTGAGTACAGTACAGAAATATTTAAGCGGGCCTTTTGGTATGATGGGGAGATTTTCAAGAATGGTACACCAAGAAATGATATTCTTATCCATTCAAATAACGACCTGAGAACATCCACACTTTCTAAACTTAATATTCCATCATCCTGTAAAGTTACCCTCTATGCACCAACGTTTAGAAAAGATAAAAACCTTGATGTTTACAACATCGATTTTGCAAAAGTAAAGGAAGCACTAGCGAAAAAGTTTGGTGGAGAGTGGATATTCTTGGTAAAGCTGCACCCTCACCTAATGGCAATGTCAAATCAAATAACAGCAACTGCTCAAGTCATAGATGTTACCCAATATGATGACATCCAAGAACTATTATGTATCACCGATTTCCTGATTTCAGATTATTCTTCTTTGGTATTCGATTATTCAGTCACTAAAAAGCCTTGCTTCTTATATGTCCCTGACTTGGAAGATTACACTCAAAATGAACGAGGTTTATATTTTGATTTGGAGGAATTGCCTTTTATTAAAGTTTTATCCAACGAAGAACTTATGTGGAAAATTCAAAATTATGACGAGACAGTTTATAGAAAAGAGCTTGAGAGCTTCTTATCAGAAATAGGATCCTATGAAAATGGCTATGCAGCAAAGAACCTGTCTGCCCGCCTAGAAGAAATCTGTTTTAGGTAAAGAAAGGAGAGTAATAAATGAAGCAGCATAAAATCGGTTATACAACAGGTGTTTTCGACCTATTTCATGTAGGTCATTTAAACATTTTAAGGAAAGCAAAGGAACAATGCGAATTCTTAATAGTTGGTGTCAGTACAGATGAACTGGTAATGGAATACAAGAATAAGATGCCTGTAATTCCATATGCAGACCGTTCTGAAATTATAGAAGGAATTAAATATGTAGACATGGTGGTTCCCCAAGTAAATCGCGACAAATTTTCGGCTTGGGGAAACCTTAAATTTGATGCCATGTTTGTGGGGGATGACTGGAAGGGAAGCCCATTGTTCAGTGAGGTAGAGAAAAGATTCAAGCAAGTAGGCGTCGAGATTGTTTACTTCCCTTATACAAAAGGGGTTTCGTCAACTCTTGTTAAAGAGAAAATAAAATTATAGTGATTAAAGGAAAATAATATGACGAAATTTTTATCTCTAACCAAATCAATAAGTGTAAGAAAAGATACAAATTTCTTTAAGATTCCAATTCTGTTATACACATGTAAACCTTTGATGCCGAAAAATCCTTTGAAGAGAATAAAGGTAGTCGGTAAATATATTTTTAATTGCGTAAAAAGTCATCGATATGAAAAAGAACTGCCTGTTAACGGTGATATTGCTATTAGTATTGGTGAGAAAAACTTCAAAGTGATTAGATTGAAAGAAAAAGTTATCTATACAATCTATAGCAATACGAAAGCCGATCATAAGAAGATGTTGCAAATTCTAAAGTCGAAAAATTCAAGTAAACTTTATGAAGGCATTTTGAATGTTGACAGAAAAAAGGGGATTATTAAAGGAGTCTATTATAATGGACATCATCCCAACTTGTTAAAAAGAAACACATTAACCGATGAAATGATTAATGAGTTATTCATTAGTTTAATTATTAGTTCAAGTATAAAAGAGGTGAATCTTAAAGAGTATGTAAATTTCTTGGTAACAAATTGTAGAAGGATTTTACGTCGGGACGCCCATAAAATAGAAGAGCAAGAAAGTAAATTTGTTATTGGTGTTATTGAGGAGTTATCTCAAAAGATCATCAACGCTTTACCTTTAGATAAGATAAAGCTTACATTGAGTCACGGGGATCTTAAACAGGATAATCTTATAGAAGTAAAAAACAAGCTTATACCCATTGATTGGGAGTTTTGTGATTTTAGAAGTCCATCCTTCGATATATATAAATTTCAATCAAGATTTCCTAAGTATGGTAAGGAGTTTTATGAAAAGGTATTTTTGAATCTTGGAAAAGTCCGTAAAGTATCGAATTCCGAGCATAAGGATTATTTTCAACAAACAGTAAAAGTCTACTTAGATTTATTCTTATTGGAGGATGTTTACTTGAGATTAAAACAATATGAGAGTAGAAGTTTTGCAGCAAATTTTTCAACTCATCTGATAAAGGCAATTATAAGAAATCAAAACGAATTGAAGAGGGTTAACTCATGAAAAAAAGTGTCTTATTTGTAATCGATTCTTTGGAATGTGCCGGTGCAGAAAAAAGTCTCGTTACTCTTTTATCTTTACTCGATTATTCCAGTTATGAGATTGATTTAATGCTTTTTGGTCACGGAGGTGCGTTACAAAGTTTAGTACCAAAGGAAGTTAACGTACTAAAGCCGCTACCTTATACTGAGTTCTCAAGTTTAAATTTTAAAGATGCATTCTTATATTCTGCTAAGAGTTTAAATTATAAAATGCTAACTTCCAGAATTAAATATACTCTTAACTTACGAATAAAAAATTATAAAAATTCCCAGAAGGCACGGCTTTATTGGCAAAGTGTTTCAAAAGTAATCGAAAAAAACCCAAAAAATTATGATATAGCGATAAGTTATGCGCAGGGAGTTCCTACATTTTATGTTGCGGAAAAAGTAACTGCTGCTAAAAAATTCGCCTGGGTAAATGTTAGTTATAGATTAGATGAGAATGAAAGGCAATTTCAGAAAAAATATTATGATCAATTTAATAGAATAGTGAATGTGTCAGAATCAACAGAGGAAGTATTTCTAGATACTTTTCCCTGTTATGAAGGAAAAACTGAAGTAATTTATGACATTAATAATGCAGAGTTAATTGACGAAATGTCCAAAATTGGACCTGGGTATGAGGATGGTTTTGACGGTCTAAGGATTTTAACCATCGGCAGACTCGCGAATCAAAAAGGGTATGATCTAGCAATAGGTGCGTGTAAGCGGCTTAAAGATAAAGGTGTTAATTTTCGTTGGTATTCCCTTGGTAAGGGTCCTTTAGAAAAGGATATAAAAGAGATGATTAGAAAAAATGGATTAAATGAACAATTTAAATTACTAGGTGTAAAATCAAATCCCTATCCATATATAAAAAATGCTGATATATATGTTCAAACATCAAGGTTCGAAGGGTTTGGCCTAGCAATTGCAGAGGCCCGGATGTTAAATATTCCAGTTGTTACAACACGTTTTGACGCAGTTTTTAATCAAATGATCCAAGAAAAAAATGGACTGGTTGTTGAAATGAACCCCGAATCGGTAAGCAAGGGAATTTTAAGGTTAATAAATGACCCTTCATTAAAGCAAACCATAATTCAATTCTTAAGTCATGAAAAAAAGGGAAATGTGGAAGAAATAGAAAAGTTTTATCAATTAATATGCTGATAGTTGGTGAAATGACCATGGAAAAGAAAAAAGTGCTGTTCATGGTAATTAGCATGAATGTAGGTGGAACTGAAAAGGCTTTGCTAAATTTGATTTCTATGATGTCCAAAAAAGAATTTAGTATAACAATTCTTATGCTAGAGAAAAAGGGCGAATTTATCAATTCCATACCAGACTGGGTAGAAATAAAAACTCTCGATGAATATAAAAAAATGAAAGAAATCCTAAATGCACCACCGTCTCAGGTTTTAAAGAGTTTAATTCAAAAAAGGAAGTTATTAACTGCATTAATAATGTTAATTATTTACTTTTTAACTCACTTAACTAAAGATAGAGGTATCTTATTTGAATATCTATTAAGAGATATTAGGTTAAAAGAGGAATATGATGTTGCAGTAGCTTATGCAGGTCCGATGGACTTCATAAGCTTTTTTGTTGTAAAAAAAATTAAGGCAAAACTTAAATACCAATGGATTCATTTTGATATTACTAAAGTAGGCTTTAATCCATACTTTGCAAGAAAAATATATCGGAATTTTAATAATATCTTCGTAGTTTCAAAAGAAGGTCAGAATAAGTTGCTTATGTCTATACCTAACCTAAAGAACAAAACTGAAACTTTTTATAATGTTCTTGTAAAAGAAGAAATTCAACGCATGGCTGATCAAGGCCAAGGTTTTCAAGATAACTATAACGGTATAAGAATTTTAACTGTTGGGCGTCTTAGTATAGAAAAAGGCCAGGATATAACCATTCCGGTCTTAGCAAAACTCAGGAATGAAGGGTATGACGTGAGATGGTATTGCATTGGGGAAGGAAAAGCAAGGAAAGAATATGAAAAATTGATCAGTGATTTCAATGTTCAAAATGACTATATACTCATGGGGACAAACCCAAACCCCTATCCTTTTATGAAAGAATGTGATTTATATGTTCAGCCCTCAAGACATGAGGGATATTGTATTACTTTAGGAGAAGCAAGGAGTTTAAATATACCAATAATATGTACCGATTTTACTGGAGCAAAAGAACAAATTAAGCACAATATCAACGGTATAGTGGTTAATTTTAATGAAGAACAATTATATCAAGAAATTAAGAGGATAATTGTTGATAAAAAGTTAAGAGAAGAACTTATTGAAAACTCTAAATCGCTTTCGCTTAATTCAAATAAAGAAAAGAGTTATGTTAGGGCTATTTTTAGTAATTAAAGAAGCAGGGTGTGAGAAATTTGCGAGACTCTATGAATAAATTAATGAGACTACTTAGTAAAGACGATAAAAGAAAAATAGCTATTTTATTTATGATGATGATTGCTGCTGCTGTATTTGAAACTATTGGTATAGGAATGATTGTCCCTTTTGTTGGTATAGTTACAAATCCTGAAATGATTCAGCAGCAAAAAATCTTATCATATTTGTTTAATTTATTTAGTTTTAAATCAGCAGAGGCATTTTTAATTTTTGCGGTGATATTCTTATTGCTAGTATTTTTGATAAAAAATTTATATCTACTATTGTTCCAATATGCGCAAAACCGAGTGATATTGAATCAACAAGTAAAATTGTCTAAAAGGCTATTTAATGAATATTTAACAAAGCCTTATACATTTCATTTAGAAAGAAATTCTGCAACTCTACTACGAAATTTGAATGTTGAAGTATCCAAAGTATTTCAAGGTATTATCATGGCTGGTTTCAATTTATTGACTGAGGCGCTCGTAATATCTTCTATACTAGTTTTACTTCTTATTACCGCACCTGAAGCTACGATTACCGCAACGGTTTTATTAGGAGGAAGCGTACTAATATTCTTTAAATACTTTAGAAAAAAAATAACCAAATTAGGAAAAGAGCAACGGGAAGTGAGCGCTAGTCTTATAAAATGGGTAAACCAAGGACTAGGGGCAAGCAAGGAAGTAAAGGTATTGGGAAAAGAGGCTTTCTTTGTAGAAGCTTACACTAAACAAAACCAGATTAAAGCCAACAATAGTATGTATATGAAGATGTTGGATCATGTACCTAGATTATTCATAGAAACTCTTGTAGTTACAATTGTGTTAATTGTAATGATGATTATTATTTTTGCTGGAACAGAAACTGAGAAAGTCGTTTCAACTATGGCATTATTTGCGATGGCTGCCTTTAGAATAATGCCATCTATAAACAGAGTAGTTTCCCTAATAACAGCTATGAAATATAATCAACCTGCTCTTTCAGTTGTTTATGATGATTTATTTATGAATGTTGATTCCAACAGACAGAGAGTGATTTCTAATGTAAAGCCTCCAATAAATGGGGAGCGTGTTTATAAAAATGAAATCAAATTAAATGCCATTAGCTTTAAGTATCCTAATCAAAAAGAATATGCCATTAAAGATGTTTCCCTAACTATACCTATTGGTAAATCAGTAGCATTCATTGGAGAATCAGGTGCCGGCAAAACAACAATTGTTGATATAATCTTAGGACTATTTAAACCAGAAAAAGGTCGTATATTAGTTGATGGGATTGACTTACATGAACAAAAACAAACATGGCAAAGGAAAATCGGATACATCCCCCAAACAATTTATTTATCAGATGATACCATCAGAGGAAATGTTGCTTTTTGTATTGAAGAAACACAAATAGATGATAAACAAGTATGGCGAGCACTAGAGCAAGCCCAGTTAAAAGAATTCGTTGAATCTCTGCCGGAGCAATTAAATACAACTGTGGGGGAAAGAGGAGTAAGGCTTTCTGGAGGACAACGCCAACGTATTGGAATTGCGCGAGCCTTGTATAATGATCCGGAAATTTTATTTATGGATGAAGCAACTTCCGCTCTCGATAACGACACTGAAACGGAGATAATGAAGGCGATTGATGGATTAAGAGGAGAAAAAACTTTAATTATAATTGCTCATAGGTTAAGCACAATTGAGAATTGCGATATAGTTTATAAGATTACAAATGGTAATCTTTTATCTATCAATAACAAATTAGAGCAAACATCTCATAGGAAAATTAAAGGGTTGGGGTAAAGATGAAAAAAATACTGTTTATGGTTGGTATGATGAATATTGGAGGAGTTGAGAAATCACTTCTTTCACTACTTTCTGTTTTACCTAAAGAAGAGTTAGACGTGACAATTTTAATGCTTGAAAAAAAGGGTGGTTTTCTTGACCAAATACCAGAGTGGGTAAAGATTGAGGAGGCAACTTGGTATAAAGAAATTAAGCCTATAATTCTACAGCCTCCTCGATTAACAATAAAAGAATTATATGTTAAAAAAAAGTTTTTTAGAATTCTTCCTTTTATCTTAAATTATCTAACATCAAAATATCTGAAAAATAGATACCTTTATTATAAATATATTCTTAAATCAATTCCTAAACACAAAGGGAGATTTGATATTGCTGTCTCATATCAGGGTCCCAATGACATTATTGATTATTATATAGCTAATAAAGTTTCTGCAAAAAAGAAAATTTCCTGGGTGCATTTTGATGTGTCAAAGTTCGGTATGAATAAAAAGCTATATAAAAAGTTATATAAAAAGTTTGATAAGTTGTTTATTGTTTCAAATGAAGCTAAATCACGATTGATTGAGCGTATCCCATCTATTGAGAGGAAGGCAGAAGTTTTTTTAAATGTGGTATCAAGTCAGTTGGTATCAAAAATGGGAAGTGTCAAAATAAATCTTGATCAAGAATATGATGGAGTGAAAATTGTTACTGTAGGTCGGTTATCAAAGGAAAAAGGTCAGGATATTGCAATTAAGGCTTTAGCGAAACTTCGTAAAGAAGGTTATAAGGTTAGGTGGTACTGTATTGGAGAAGGTAATTTCCGAGAGGATTTAGAGAAATTAATCGAAGACTTAGATGTGAAAGAGGATTTTCATTTGCTCGGATCTAAAACTAACCCCTATCCATTTATTTCTGAAGCGGATATTTATGTGCAAACTTCTAGACATGAGGGGTATTGCCTAACATTAGCAGAAGCAAAATGTCTAAATAAACCCATAATAACCACAAATTTCATTGGTGCTTATGAACAAATTGAAAACGGGATAAACGGTTGGATAGTTGAGGCTAATGAAGATGAAGTCTATAAGAGAGTCAAACATTTAATAGATTATCCATATCAACGGGAGTTATTGTCCAAGAGCCTCAAAACATCGCTAATAGATACTACTCACGAGGCAGATAAACTAATTTACTTTGTGTAAGGGGAGGAGGGGGAGCCAATGTATAAAGTCAGAGTAAAACGAATTCTGTTTAGGAGTAAAAAAATAAATGAACTATGGTATAAGATTATTGAATTAAGAGATGAGGTTAGTAATAGATATAGAAATCTAATAAACAAATGTCACTTTAAGTATCTAGTTTATATAAAAGGTTACAATGAAATGAAGTTCGAAAAAAAAATTACAAATGGGATGTTTAAAGTATTCGTTTGTGAGGCTACGAAAAAAGTCATTAAAGTAAATAAGAGGGATACCTACGCTAGCAATCTTTTATACAAAAAGTTAAAGAATCAGAAAGAATATCAACACTATGCAAAAGTTATCACATCAGCGACCCTTTTAGACCTTATAAGTATTCATTCATGTCCAGTATTACACGTATATAAGGATGGGGGATATGAATCTCCATTAATTAAGGGAGTAAACTTACAGATATTAAAATTAAAGTTAGAATCTAATGAGATAAAATTAACTAATACTGAAAAAGATGACTATTTGGAAGCAATCCAAAAACTTTATGATAATCTTAGAGAATTTTATCATAAAAATAACTTTATTCCAGGTGATTGGATGCTTTATAATCTTGTATTTGAAGAAGAAACAAAAACGATAATCAATGTCGATATTGAAGGTTTTTATAATTACCAAGGTTTTGTCCCTGAACGAATTAATAAACTTTATTTTAAAGAATTGATAGCATTGTTGAAAGATAGTAAGGGAAATACACATTAAAAAATATGCTTAACTAAGTGGCAAAATAATATATACTATAATTTTGTTTTATTAAGTTGGACTTTAGAACTTATACTACCCAATTTTCTAGCTAGTAAATATAAGGAGAAAAAGATAATTGAAATAGTCATAGATAAATAGTAATTGCTGAGAGAGGATAATAATCATGTAGTAGTTGAAGTAATAGCAATAGCAATAGGTATCAAAATTCAATCATAAAGTGAGATATGTAAGGTTATCTATATAAGGATAAAATGATTAAATTGTTAGAAAATGCAAAGATATAGTGAAAATTAAATGATTTCTCAGTAACTAAGTGATTTAATCAGAAGTATCGGAGTTGAAATTAAATGATAAAGAATTTTTATAGTAAATATTATTCTATATCGCAAGTACCTTTATATACTTTTATTTTATTTTTAAAGACAACTTACTTTTATTACATAATAGATCTTCCAATGACCAGGACTAGTTTAGTGACTACTCTTGGTCTTTTATTTTGTTTAATAACTGCTGCTGTATATTTCCCTATTAAGTTAAGAAATTTGTACCTCTACTTAATCAACTTAATATATTCTCTTATCGTACTAGCAAACGTTTTATACATAAGTTATTTTGGTTCGCCAATAACAAATTATCTCTTTTTACAATTTAATAACTTGAATGGACTTGAAGAGAGTATTTTTTCGGTTTTTGAGATGAAGTTTGGAATAATACTTTTGGATTTATTACTAATCCCGCTAATTAGAATATTATTAAAGGATAACTTATTAGAGGTTAAAGAGAAAACAAAAAAAAAGTCTCTATTTAGTATTTTTATTGGACTAATACTAACATTTTATTACCCAGTTAGGATGTACTCATATAATCCTGAAATAATAAAACCAAAATATGATGCTAATGAAACAGTTATTAACTTTGGAATTTTAGGCCATCATATTTTGGACAGTTACTCTTATTTAAGAGAGAAAGAAAAATTAGTTCTAACTGATGAGGAAAAGATTAAGATACATGACTGGTTTGTAAATAAGCAATCTGCTATAGAAGTAACTAGTCAAAGCTCACTTCATAATAACCTTAAGGAATTTGGAAGGGATCAGAACCTAATTTTAATTCAGGTAGAATCTCTCCAAAACTTTGTTATAAACAAAAGTGTTGCTGGTCAAGAAATAACGCCTAATCTCAACAAAATGCTAGATCATTCTGTGTACTTCCCTAACATTTATCCCCAAACAATTGATGGTAACAGTTCAGACGCCGAATTTTTAACTCAGACATCTTTATTCCCGGTTTCTAAAGGGTCTGTTTTCTTTAGATATCCTCATAATACATATAATTCTTTAGGGAAGACGATGAAAGAGGAAGGATACAATAATATAGCATTTCACGCTGATGAGGGGTCTTTCTGGAATAGGACTGAAATGTATCCTAGTATAGGGTTCGATGAATTTAAAACAATCTCGGACTTTAAACTGGATGAAGAAATTGGAATGGGCTTAAGTGATGGGTCTATGTTTAGACAATCGATTGACATGTTAGAGGAGGTCGAGAATCTATTTTACGCATTTTTCATTACGCTAACTAATCATATCCCTTTTCAGCTGCCAGAAAAATATCAAATACTTAAGCTTGATAAAGATCTAAATGAATCTATTATGGGCGGATATATACAGAGCGTAGCATATACAGATAAAGTGATTGGAGAGTTCATAAGTGATTTGAATGAAAATGGTTTATTACAAAATTCTCTAATAATTATTTACGGAGATCATGATGGAATTAGGGACCGAGAAGTAGTGGAACAATATTTCACAAAAAAACAGATAAGTGACGAACAATGGCTAAGAGATTATGTTCCAATTCCGCTAATTATCTATAATCCAATACTAAAAAGTGCTGTTAATGATAAAATCGGTGGACAAATTGACTTAATGCCAACAATTAAGTATTTGATGGGGATAAACGGACCTGAGGATAGTTATACAATTGGTAGAAATTTACTTGTGAATAATGATGGATATGCCATTCTGCCAAAAGGGGATTACTCTAAAGAACCATATTTCATTGATGAACGCAACATCCAGAAGAATCTTTCTAAGGAGCAGATGAAACAACTGATTTATTCTGATCTCATTATTAGAAGTGATTATATGGGAGCATTGCTTAGTCAGTAAACTGAAAAATAAAAGATATTCTTAGAAATGGAGTAATTAAACATGAAATTAGTTTTCCTGGCTGACATTCATGGTAATGCCAATGCATTAGAGGCGGTACTAAAAGACATTGAAAAAAGAAAAGTTGATAAGGTTTTTGTGTTAGGTGATATTTGTTACAGAGGACTAGAACCCCAGCGTTCACTCGATTTGGTGAGAGAGCTAAATACAGAAGTTATTAAAGGGAATGCAGATGAATGGGTGGTCCGTGGTGTCCAACAGGGAGAGGTGCCTGTTCAGGCACTCGAATCGATGAATAAGGAAAGAAACTGGACTTTTTCTCAGTTGGATAAGGAGAGTATAGATTATCTTCAAAGCTTGCCTTCGGATTTAAAGGTTGAACTGGAAGGTGTGAGAATCCATGCATATCATGCTACTCCACATAGCTTGTTTGATGTTGTACCACCCGATGAACCTGAGGAAACGCTGATAAAAACTCAAATGGCCCAAGAGGCGGATCTGTATGTATATGCGCATATCCATAAGCCATATATTAGATATATAAATGGGAAGGGTGTTATCAACACAGGCAGTGTGGGTCTTCCTTTTGATGGATTAAATAAAGCGTCTTATGCAATGGTTGAGATTAATGGCAATAGCTATCAAACTTCAATCGTAAGAGTGGAATATGATGTTAAAGTTGTAATTGATCAATTTAGAATTTCAAGTCATCCAAATAAGGAAAGGTTGATTAAATTGTTACAAGATGCAACGGTATAGAGTAGAGAACTTGTGGTCTATGAATAACTAAATCTTCCTAAACAATATACTTTTAAACGGGTAATCTCTGTACATCATAAAGTTGGAAAGTTATCAAAGACCCCCAAAAAAATAAAATATGTATATTGACACCTTAAAAAATAGGTGGTAAATTTTAAATATAAAGTTCTTAATAAAGAACATTAGTTTAATACTGAAAAGTTATTAAACTATAGTTTATAAATTAAAGGTTTTTATATTTTTTTTGATTTTATCGTTCATTATAATGAACGTTACTACTCGGAGGAAACATGAGTGCTATTGCTGGAATTCTAAATTTAAACCATGATCCAATTAATCCAGAACATATGGAAGGATTAATGAACTCATTTCAAAAATTTCCGGCTGACAAGGTTGATAGCTGGACAAAAGATCATCTTTTCTTTGGCTGTCATGCTCAATGGATTACTCCTGAATCTGTTGGAGAGAGATTGCCCTGTTATGACCATGAGAGAAACCTGTTGATTACAGCTGATGCAATTATTGATAATCGGGAAGAGCTATTTGAAAAGTTACAGATAAATCAGAGTTTGCGAAGTATGCTGCCTGATTCACAACTTATATTACTTGCATACTCCAAATGGAAAGAGGACGTTCCCAAGTACTTAGTCGGTGATTTTGCCTTTGTGATTTGGGATGAGAAGCAGCAAAAGCTATTTGGAGCAAGAGATTTTTCAGGTACAAGGACATTGTATTTTTATCGTGATACCTCACGATTTGCGTTTTCAACACTTATCGAGCCGCTATTAAAATTGCCCTATGTTGAGAAGAAGCTTAATGAACAGTGGCTGGCTCAATTTTTAGTCATTCCAACTTTAGTTGAAGCAGCAGACACCTCCATCACAGTTTATCAGAACATCGAACAGCTGCCACCCTCACATAGCATTACTATCAAAAATGGAAGAATAACTATATCTAAGTATCAAAGCATCCCTCCAGATGACACACTGAAATTAAAATCTGATTATGAGTATGAAGAAGCCTTTCGTGAAGTATGGAATAAGGTTGTGACAGAAAAGGTTCGCAGCTCTGGTCAAGTAGGTTCACATTTAAGTGGTGGCCTGGATTCTGGTTCAGTTGTTAGTTTTGCATCAAGAGCATTAAGAAAAGAAAATAAACGATTGTTAACCTTTAGCTATATTCTCGAAGAAACCTTTAACGATTGGACTCCTGGATATTATGTTGCTGACGAAACGCCTTACATAAAAGAAACAGTGAACTATGTAGGCAACATTGAAGATCATTACCTTAACTTTCCCGGGAAAAGCCCATTAGAGGAGATTGATGATTTTTTAGAAATAATGGAGATGCCATATAAGTTTTTTGAGAATTCTTTTTGGCTTAAGGGCATCAGCGAGGAAGCGGCAAGTAAAGGAGTTAAGGTTTTGTTAAACGGAGCAAGAGGCAACCACTCAATTTCCTGGGGGTCATATGCACTAAACATGAACTATTATACTTCATTGATGAAGAGATTTAGGTGGGTGGAGTTAAATAAAGAGTTAGATAATTACTGTGAAAATTTCATTACGGGTAAATCAATCATGCTTCCACTTGTTATAAAAGAAGCTTTCCCAAATTTTTTTAAAAAATCTAATAACACGCAATACGAATTCCCATCCTTCATTAATCAATCATTTGCCCAAAAAACAAAGGTTTACGAGAAGTTAAACCATTATGGCATTGATCTTTCCGGAGGGAATGTTACAGGCAACTTGGGTGAATATCGAAGAAATCATTATGAACAACCCTATTTTTGGAACAAAAGCGGTGTGGCTAATACAAATTTCTCTTTAAGATACTCTTTATGGGATCGGGATCCAACAAACGATTTGCGAGTAGTTCGTTTTTGCTTATCCGTACCTGAGGAGCAATATGTTAAGCATGGTATGATTCGTTCGTTAATTAGAAGATCCACTGAAAATATTTTGCCAGAAAAGGTAAGGATGAATCACAACAAAAGAGGCATCCAGGGAGCAGATACCATTCATCGTCTATCGAAGAATTGGAAAGGCTTCCTCGATGAGATAAAAAAGCTAGATCGAAACTCAGCGGCAGCAGAGTTTATTGATACAGATTTCTTGAAAAATTCTATCTCTAGAATCGATGAGAAGCCGACTCCCGAACTCGTTTGGAAGGATGATTTCAAGATTTTAACTAGAAGTTTGATAGTAAATAAGTTTCTTGAGAAATACTTCTGAAGGGGGGTGGTAGAATGAAGAAAGAATGGCAAAAACCAACATTAGAGACATTGGACATTAGCATGACATTTAATGGGCCGGGAAATGCCAATGCAGATTGCTTTGATGTTTCGGATGGTAAAACGGAAACTCATCCAGGGCGGTCCAACGCAAGTTGTTTAGGTAGCTAAAAATTAGTTCATCCCTACCCTTATATCTTGAAAAAGGTATAAGGGTTTTTATAAAAATACGGAGGTTCTCCATGTTAAATACAAAGACGAAAATGACCTATAAGGCCTTCGGGTTCCATATATCCAGTGACATAGCATTACCTGAGCTTCAAGCAGTTAGTGAGGGAGTCGACACGGTTGATATTTCGATCCAAGCGGGTGATGTCTCTCAATTATGGGCAGATTCGGAGAAACTGAATCGCTATACTTCTGTTTCCGAAGATTTGGTGTTGTTCTATATTCCTGAGACGGCTATTTATGCCATTAGGAATGGGAAGGAAATCATCTATACTCCTGTGGAAGGAAGCAGTGACGATGCGAATCGTCTGTATCTTCTTGGTTCGTGTATGGGGGCTTTATTGATGCAGCGGAGAATTCTTCCGCTTCATGGCAGTGCAATTGAGATTGATGGAAAGGCTTATGCGATTGTCGGTGATTCGGGTGCGGGAAAATCGACTCTTGCTTCTGCTTTTTTGAGGGAAGGTTATCGGCTGATTAGTGATGATGTGATTCCTGTTACGATTTGTGACGGTGTGCCAATGGTAACGCCGGCCTATCCACAGCAGAAGCTCTGGCTGGAAAGTCTCACCCATTTTGGGATGGGGTCTGATGGACTGAGGCCCATTATCGACCGTGAAACGAAATTTGCTATTCCTGTACAGTCCCAATTTGTTACGAAGTCTCTGCCATTAGCTGGTGTTTTTGAATTAGTAAAGACAGAGAACGATCATCTAGAAATCCTCCCTGTTACGAACCTTCAACGTCTGCACACCTTGTTCTACCACACTTACCGCAATTTTTTGATAGGGCCGATGGGCTTAATGGAATGGCACTTTAATATGACTGCAGGGTTTGCTAATAAAATTGAATTATTCCAGATTCGCAGGCCAGTCGCCCATTTTACCGCTCCTGAAATTGCGAGATTGATTTTATCAGAAGTTCATAACGAACCGCGAAAAAAGGTGGCAGAAAGATGAAGCTTTTCCGGAAAGTAAGCATCTTTTTATCCTTTAGCTTTGAGATGAAATGGCTATTAATTGAAGCCATCTCTTTTTTAGCTTTTGCCAGGATTTTAAAGGCCCTGCCCTTTGCAAAAGTGGCTCCCTCTCTAGGGATTCAAATGGAAGAGACTAACTATGCTATGAATGCTGATCTTAAAATTCTGAAGCAAATCTCACAAGCTATTCATATCATGAGTGCCTATACATTTTGGGAGAGCCAATGTCTAGTGAAGGCGATAGCAGGTATGAAAATGCTTGAGAGAAGGAAAATCGAGAGTACATTATATCTGGGAACAGCTAAAGACGAAGAGGGAAAATTGATTGCTCATGCATGGCTGAGGAGCGGCACCTATTACATGAGCGGCTCTGAGGGGATGGAACGTTTTTCGGTGGTCGGGAAGTTTGCGAAGGTCATCCAACAAAATAAAGTGCTGGGAGAAAGCAATGGATAAGATAACTGGTCTTGATTTATCGGAAGTTCCAAGGGAGTTAAAAGTCCAACTTAGTTTATTGAGTAAAGATATTAAGGAAGTTTGTTTCGAAGGACTGAACTGGGATCTTTTTATCGATCTTGCTATGCATCACAGAACCTTTCCAGTACTTTATCCTAAATTGAAACAGCTCCAAGAAGGAACCATCCCTGAATATGTCATGAAGACACTTGAAATGCAATACAGACAAAACACGTTCCGAATGCTGCAATTATGCGCTGAGATGGAGCAGGTCAGTAATCTGTTTGCAAAAAATGAAATAAATCTGATTGTTCTTAAGGGGCCGGTACTGGCTAGCGATCTATACGGGGATCTATCCAGGCGCACATGCGGAGACCTGGATGTTCTGATTCCAATCAGTGACCTTAAAAGGGCAGAGGAACTCCTTCTCCAGGAAGGATACAGAAAGGATGATTATATCCATTCTGTACTTGGCGATTGGAAATGGCGCCATCATCATGTGACCTTTTTTCATGAGACTAAGCTGATTAAGCTGGAAATTCATTGGCGACTCAATCCAGGACCAGGTGTGGAACCTGCTTTTGAAGACTTATGGGCTCGGAAAAGGGTTAGTTCAATAACGAATTCACCAGTTTATTATCTGGGGAGAGAGGATTTGTTCACTTTTCTTGTTTCCCATGGTGCCCGGCATGGCTGGTCCCGTCTTCGCTGGCTGATGGATATATCCCAGATGGTTGAGCAAGAGATGGAATGGCGTCAGATTCTTAGTATGTTCGAAAAATATAGCAGCAGGGATGTAGCCGGACAGGCACTTATCCTGGCATCAGAGTTGTTAGGATGCAGACTGCCAAAGGGCACAGAACAGCTGATGACGTCATCAAAAGCCAAACACCTGGCTAAGGACGCCATCTTTTACATTGAAAAAATGGTGAATCTACATACAGATCCTGTCCCTGAAGAAGTAGCGGTTTTTCACAAGGAGCACTTATTTTCGTTAATGTCCAAAAAGCAAAAAGCCCTGTTTATTCTTAGTTTTTTATATCCCTATCCAGAGGATGCTGAGACATTGCCGCTTCCTAAGCAGTTCCATCTCTTATATTTTCCGTTGCGTCCCTTCTTATGGGGATGGAGAAGGACTAGGAGACAAGTGGCGGACAGGAGGATTTCCTAATGGAGTCCATCTTATATTTTGTAAAAAAATTGCACACCTATTCGGGAAAGATCCTTTATATCAACCTGGCAGGGATGATTGCGGTCAGTCTTTTAGAGGGAATTGGCATACTGTTTTTAATTCCAATGATCAGCATGAGCGGAGTGATCAACGTTGATACAAAGGGAACACCCATTGAGGGACTGTTTGAATTTATCAATAGGTTCCCAGAGAGTTTAGGACTGCCGATCATTCTTGCAATTTATGTTTTGCTTGTAATAGGGCAAAATGTGCTGCAAAGACAGATAACTATCCGTAATACGAAAATCCAGCATGGATTCTTCCGCCATTTGCGTATCGAGACCTATGATGCCTTGCTGCACTCTAATTGGAATTTTTTCATTAAAAAACGAAAGTCCGACATTATTAATTCGCTGACTTCCGAAATTGCCACAGCAAGCGCAGGGACGCATTCTTTTTTACAATTTGTTACAGGTCTTATTTTTACGATTATTCAAATCGGGATTGCATTTTGGCTATCTGCCAATATTACATTTTTTGTTTTGTTGAGCGGTGTGGCATTGCTCTTTTTTTCAAGAAGTTTCTTAAAAAGGTCGATGGCACTCGGAAACAGGAATTATGTGTCTGGCAAGAAGTATTTGGCCGGGATTACAGATCAGATTAATGGAATAAAGGATATAAAAAGCAATGGCCTTGAAGAATCGAGGATGCAATGGTTTAAGAACGTGACGAAAGAGATGCAAGCAGAGCAGATCGAATATGCCCAGTTGAATACCAAATCACAGCTTTACTATAAGTCGGCATCCGCTATCTTGATTGCGGGGTTTTTATTTGGGGCTGTGAATTTGTTCAACGCCCATGCGGGGCAGCTGATGCTGGTGATCGTGATTTTTTCCAGGTTATGGCCAAGAGTTGCCGGGATTCAATCCTCACTCGAACAAATGGCAATGCGAATACCTTCTTATCAGGCAGTTATAAATTTGCAAAATGAATGTCATGCCGCCAGGGAATTCGCAGATAATGAGATGGACTCTAAAAGGATACTTGAAATCGAACATGGAATTGAATGCCGAAATGTTTTCTTTCAATATAACGAAAATAAATATGCTCTTAAAAATATTGATCTTTTCATTCCTGTCAAAGAGATGACCGCAGTGGTAGGAAAATCTGGAGCAGGAAAGAGTACATTGATAGATTTGTTAATGGCATTGAATAAACCGGCACATGGTGAAGTATTGGTGGATGGAAAACCTTTAACAAAGGAGATGTTGATTCCTTTTAGAAAGGAAATTAGCTATGTCCCGCAGGACCCGTTTCTTTTTAATGCCAGTATTAGAGAAAATCTATTGCTTGTATATCCTAATGCAACTGAGCAGGAGTTATGGAATGCATTAGAATTCTCATCAGCAGCAGAGTTTGTAAGGAAAATACCGGATGGTCTAGATACTTTGATCGGCGATCGAGGCATCAGGCTTTCTGGAGGAGAACGTCAGCGTCTTGTGTTGGCAAGAGCTATCCTCAGGAATCCATCAATACTGGTGCTTGATGAAGCAACAAGTGCTCTTGATACGGAAAATGAAGCAAAAATTCAGGAAGCACTGGAAAAGCTTAAAGGGAAAATGACCATTATAGTTATTGCGCATAGATTATCGACCATTCGCAACGCAGATCAGGTCGTTGTATTAGAAGATGGGGAAATCATTCAAAAAGGCAGATTTGGCCAGCTGGCACTGGAGAAGAAAAGTGTCTTTGGCAAGCTGTTAAAAAATCAAATGGAAGTGGCACCATAATGAGCAATAAACGGACTCATTATGGTGCTTTTTCTCAATAAGGTGGTTCAAATGAAATTACTAACCCGACTGACACTCACACTTTTACCAATATTCTATATGGCATTTATTTGGATACAATCGAGCTACTTTGACCCGGAATCATTAAGTACGCTTTCTACAGAAATAAGCTTTAAAGTGATTTTAATTTTGGGAATCGTATTGGAGCTTGCTCATTTATTCGAGTTTGGGGTTCTGTACCTTTTATTCATTATGGCATTTCTTAGTTACGGAAGGCTGACTTATTTTAAGGAGCTCCTGGGAGTCCTGTTTGCATTTTCCTATGGTTTTATAGATGAAATTCATCAAATGTATATCCCTTTCCGGTCGGCATCAATTTTGGACTTAGTAAAGAATACAATTGGGATTGTGGTATTTTGGTGGCTCATCCATCGTAATTATTTTAGAAGGCCATATTCAAAGTTAACACAGGTGATGAGGAAAGTTACACAAATTACCGAAGCGGGTAATGGTTGAAAAAAGGAGGTCGACTAATGAATTTTTTATTTCTGTACCTTTCAATTTTAAACATGGTCGATGCCTTCTTAACACATTTTGGTCTAAAGCATTCCTATATTAATGAGTTGAACCCTATAATGGAGGGTGTGTATAATGCAAATCCTCTTTTCTTTCTTTTTATAAAACTTTCCTTCTCTGTCGTATTGTATTTGTTTGTATTATATAAAAAGGTGCCGCGCTCAGCCTTGATAATGGGGTTAATTCTTCTGGCTTCTGCATTTTATTCTTTAGCTCTAGCGGTCCATTTAAGTTGGATCATACTTGTGTTGGTTTAAATTCTCCTCGTAATGCCCCCTCAAAAAAATTCACTTCTTTTTACTATTTTCATATTCAATAACGATTTTAACAGGCGTATAATTTTCCTTATAAATGTATAAGAAAGAAGGCGTATTGTAGATGTTTCAGACGCTCAAGCGTGAGCTTTTGGCCGGGATTACGGTTTCGGTTGTTGCGCTGCCGCTGGCATTGGCTTTTGGGATGCAGGCGACGGGTAATTCTGATGGTGCAATTATTGGTTTGTATGGTGCCATCATCACTGGGTTCTTTGCGGCTTTATTCGGCGGGACGAAGAGCCAGGTCACAGGTCCGACTGGGCCGATTACGATCATTTTTACAGGAATCGTGGCGTCACAGGGGCTGGAGTATGCGTTCATTGCCGCATTCATGGGCGGGCTTTTTCAAATTGTCTTCGGATTACTAAAGGCGGGCAATTATTTAAAATTCATTCCACTGCCCGTGGTCAGCGGTTTTATGAACGGAATTGCTATTATCATTATTATGGGGCAGCTACAGTATGTAACAGGCAGCTTTTTAGTAGTCGTTTTGACGATTATTTTTATGCTTGTTTCAATGAAGTGGGTCAAGGCGATTCCGCCCAGCTTAATGGCTTTGATTTTAGGAGCTGTTGCTGTGGTGCTGCTGGAGAAGGTTTTGCCAGCGATTCATTTCACATTGCCATTAGTAAACGATTTTGTATTCTTTGATAATGTTGAAAGAATTGGGGAAATTCCAAAAGGTCTGCCTCAATTCCATCTGCCTGCTGCAGACATTAGTATCCTCATACAGTTGATTCCCTCAGCATTAAGTATTGCTGTCCTTGGGTCGATTGACTCCCTTCTGACTTCTGTCGTAATGGACAATATGACAGGCACGAAGCACAAAAGCAACAAGGAATTGATCGGACAGGGGATTGGCAACACGCTTGCTGGGTTATTTGGCGCGATGCCAGGTGCTGGGGCAACGGTTCGTTCCGTGGTCAATTTGCGAAGCGGAGGCCAAACCGCTCTGTCGGCGATGGTCCACAGTGTCGCCTTGCTGCTGTTCATGCTAGTGTTCGGACCGCTTGCTGAGGACATTCCGCTCTCGGTGCTTGCCGGAATATTGATCATGACAGGAATCACAATGTTTGATTACGACAGCTTGAAAATTCTTAAAGACGAACCGAAAACCGACGCTGCAGTGATGCTAGTGACTATGATCTTAACAGTAGTCATTGACCTAATGGTAGCGGTTGGTGTTGGCATTGTGATGAGTGCACTGATTTTCATGAAGCGGATGAGCGATGAGGGATTTAAAATTAACAGTAAAATGCAAGAAGGCTTAAAGATTTATACACTAGAAGGACCGCTGTATTTTGGCGCGACAGAACTGATTGCCAAAACAATAAGTTCGGATAACAGCCAGGAAATTGTGATTGATATCGAAAAAGTCACTATAGTGGATGCTTCTGGAGCCTTGCTCTTGGTGCAGCTTAAAGACCAGTTGAAGGAGCGTGGGCAGAATCTATATCTTGTCGGCAATGACCTTGATCTTGGTGGTATCCTTCGGAAGATGAATATATTCCATGAATTCGGCATAACAGGACATTTTGAAACACTGGAAGAATTAATCACTTATCTAAAATTCAATAACAAATTAGTTCATGGTGCCTGAGTAAAATCAGGCACTATTTATTTTTTATAAAAATATTGCCATTTTTTTCTTCAACAGGTACAATATGAAAGTATTAACTTAAGGAGGCAGTCGAAATGATTGATTTGAACCGAGCATCTAAAACAATTTTATATGTTTTACCTTCGGCCTGCCTGTATTGTGTGTAGTAGCGCTTATTTTTGTCATGAAAAATAACTGCCTAACCATAGACTGGAATGTCTGTGGTTTTTTTGTGCCTAAAAAACGAATGTATGTTCTTGGAGAGTGATAATGTGATTACTGTTGAAAATTTGAAAAAGGAATATAAATTGGTGAAACGTGACCCGGGTCTTAAGGGTGCGGTCAAGTCGCTATTTAACCGTAAGTATGAGACGAAGCATGCGGTAAAGGGGATTAATTTTACGATTGAGCAGGGTGAGACGGTTGGTTATATTGGTGCGAATGGTGCTGGTAAGTCGACTACGATTAAAATGCTGACGGGGATCCTGACTCCGACATCCGGAAAAGTGACGGTGAACGGGCTGGTGCCGTATGAAAACCGCCAGAAGAATGCGGTCAATATCGGGGCTGTCTTTGGGCAGCGGACGCAATTGTTCTGGGATATTCCGGTTCGTGAATCTTATAATCTTCTAAAACATATTTACGAAATTCCTGAACAGGTATATCAGGAAACAATCGCAATGTTTACAGAGGTGCTGAACCTGGAACCTTTGCTAGGCATTCCGGTCAGACAGCTTTCTCTTGGGCAAAAAATGCGCTGCGAATTGGCTGCAGCCTTCCTTCACCGGCCAAAAGTAGTCTATCTGGATGAGCCGACGATCGGTCTTGATATTGCGGTAAAAGTAAAAATCCGAAAGTTTATCAAAGAAATGAACCAGCGGTGGGGCACAACAGTGCTGCTGACTACACATGACATGCAGGATATAGAGGAAATCTGCGACCGGATCATCATCATTGATGGCGGTACAATTTTATACGATGGCGGGTTAGAACAAATTAAAAAACAATTCGGCCAACAACGAGTTATTCATTTTGAATTGGCAGATAAAGAAAAATTTGAACTGCCACCGTCACTCAAAGGGCAGGTAGAAATTTTACCGAACGAGGAAGAAACGAAGGTCAGCCTGTCTTTTGACCATGAAGCAGTTAAAAGTTCTTTCGTCATTTCTGAAATGATGAGCATGTATGAAATTGGCGATTTGAATATCGCAGACCCTAAGATCGAAACGATCGTGGAGGAGCTGTACAACAAGCAGGAAAAGGGGGGAGAGCATGAGAAAGTATTGGCAAATAGCTAAAGGGCGGATGCAGGAGAATACTGCCTATTCAGCATGGTACTGGGCGGGGACTCTTTCTGCCGTAATGAGGCTGTTGATTATTTACTTCTTCTGGCAGGCGGTTTATTCAAACCAGACAACAATTCAAAATATAAATCTAGAAACGATGCTGACGTATATCGTGGTTGCAATGCTGCTGCAGGGCTTTGTGGGCGGTGTCGGCAATGAGCTTGCGGAAAATATAAAGGACGGACAGGTCGCAATCGAGTTGATGCGCCCTTACGATATGATTTTTAAATTATTCGCTGTCGATATGGGCGCGAAAATCATGTATTTAATTCAGGGAACAATTCCGATGGTGCTAATAGCTTACTTCTTCATGGATTTAAGCTTTCCAAAATCGCCTGAGACAATCATTCTGTTTATCCTCAGTACGCTTGCTGGAATCTGGATTGGCACATTCTTTGATTTCCTTGTCGGTGTGCTGGCATTCTGGACGGTCAATGTCTGGGGAGTACGAGTGCTGAAGGAATCATTGATTACATTTTTCTCAGGTGCACTTGTGCCAATCACGCTTTTCCCTGATTGGTTGAGAACGATCACTGAATTCCTCCCGTTCCAGGCGATGGTATATCTCCCGGTATCGATTTATTCCGGTCTTATTAGCGGGACGGAAGCTTATATGGCACTTGGAATCCAAGTATTCTGGCTTGTGTCTTTGTATGTGTTGGTGAGGGTAGTCTGGTCGCAGGCCATTAAACAGATTACGATTTTCGGAGGATAGGAGGCGATTGTATGCGTCGTTATACTAGATTGTATTGGGAGTTTGCGAAGAGCCATATGAAGGTGATGATGGAATACCGAATCGACTTTTTGATCGGTGTTGCTTCCGTCATGCTCGAGCAGTTCGCTTCCATCTTTTTTGTAAAAGTAGTGTTCGACCACATTGAGCAAATCAATGGCTGGTCGTTTTATGAGATATTGTTCATTTACGGAATCGCGGCAACAGGCCGGTCAATACACCAGATTTTCTTTGATAATCTTTGGACGCTTGGCTGGCAGTACATCAGGCCAGGAAAGCTTGACCGTCTGCTGATCCGGCCGGTAAATCCGCTGTTCCATGTTGTTGCCGACCGGCTGCATCAAGATGGGTTCGGACAACTGATCATTGGGTTGATTATTCTGGGAACTGCGATTCCACAGCTCGACCTTGTTTGGGGAGCAGCGGAAATCGCAATGCTGGTCATCATGATCATCTCATCCGGGCTTATTTTTGTAGCGATTAACTTATTTTTCGCTACATTCAGCTTCTGGATGATCGACAGTCTTCCGATTGTCTGGGCTGTCTTTAACCTGAGTGACTTTGCGAGATATCCGCTGACCATTTATCACAAGGGGATTCGCATGTTCCTTACGTGGATCATTCCATACGGGTTCACAGCCTTTTTCCCGGCAGCTTATTTTATTGATAAATCAGGGTACAAGGAATTCGCGCTCTGGACTCCAGTAGCGGCAATTGTTTGCTGTGTCATTGCTTATGCATTTTGGAATAGGGGTCTAAAAGCCTTTGCCAGTACGGGCAGTTAAGCAACCCGAAAAATGTAGGGAATATTCAGATTACACGTCCAGTTTCGGATTGTAAGGCGGGACTTTAGGCTGTATGATGAAGATAAAATAGGATGATTGGGGTGGCAAGGATGTTGGAAAGCAAGTCAGTCAGAGAAGTATGGCAGGAAATCGAAAAGGTCATGAATGAAAAACCAGAACCCATTCAGGGAATGAGTGTCGTTTATCAATATGACATCACAGGGGACGATAGCGGAACATTCCAGTTGCTGATCACCAATGGAACAGCTCGTGTGACTGAAGGAACAGAAGCATCCCCAGACTGCACCCTAAAGCTTTCAGATATAAACTTCAAGAAGATGATCATGGGCAAACTAAATGGAACAGCAGCCTTCATGACAGGAAAACTCAAAATCCAGGGCAGCATGGGGCTCGCATTGAAACTTGAAGGAATCCTCAATGAATACAATCTAAGCGAAACCGCATAAAGCAGTGGGCCAGGTATAGATTGCCTGGTCCATTTTTAATTCAATAAACATCCTCTTTATCCCCATAAAAAATATTTATAAAAAACCCCTGCATAATTAGACAAAATATAACAAGATATGACACATCCTGTTATAATAAGGCTAACAAAAGTTTGAGATTTAAGGAGATTCCGTATGGAACCATCTAAAAAAAATTCCGTTTTAGTGTATGAAGAAGTAAAAGCAGTAAAGTTCTTTTTGTGGACTTTTTATATCATCCTTGTACCTTATGATTTTATTTATTATTATTTGGTCCCTTACTTTAATAATAGAGAAGTAGGTTTACCTTCAGGTGGATTGGGTTTCTTCTTTCATTTAATCTTGTTTGCTTTGATTCCCATTGCAAGGTATTTAGTTAAAAAGGGACGCCCCGAACAAATTAAATATATATACTTTCTGGTATTTATATTATTGGATGTTGTAAATAACATGATGATATATTGGGGCACATCTAGGCAGTTTGGCAACGGACATGTCCTTGAGATTTATTTTATTCTGTTTTCGCCAATATTTGTAAGCAGCAGTTTCTTTTGGACTATGACTTTAGGATTTTTCTTTAAATACCTCATAACTGGGCTGGTTTTTCAGTCTGGAGAAGTGCTTGTACCTATGGGCTTGATAATTTTCATCTCTACAATAACTTGGATTTTACTGAATCGCTTCCAATCGTATGTTAAGGCGGTAACTTCTGTATATGAAGATATGAGACAGAAAGAAAAGCTGGCAGTAATAGGACAAATGGCCGCAGCGATAGCGCATGAAATAAAAAATCCGTTATCATCCTTAAAGGGTTTCACTCAATTACAGCAAGAAAAGGATAAGGGTGACGAACAATATTACCCTATTATGTTAAATGAAATTGATAGGATTAATGCAATTGTTAACGACTTGTTGATTCTGGGTAAACCTAATACGGCTGTTAAAGTTCCTAAAAAACTAGTTGAACTGATAGAGTATGTTGTAACTGTTATTGACCCACATGCTCAAAGAAAAGAAATTAATATTGAGTATGATATTGATAATTCTACTGTACTATTATGTGATGAGAATCAACTAAAGCAGGTTTTTATCAATTTAATCAAAAATGGAATGGAATCAATGCCGGATGGAGGAACGGTATCAATAAACTCCGAAGTTAAAGGTGATCGAGCATTCATTTCAGTAAGAGATGAAGGATGTGGAATACCCCCTGAGAAACTTGCGAAATTGGGAGAACCCTTTTATACAACCAAGCAAAACGGAAATGGTCTAGGATTGATGGTCACGAAAAAAATAATCGAAGAACATGAGGGTACTTTTAATATTGAAAGTCAGTTAGAAAAAGGAACTATTGTTACTATAACTTTACCCATCTCAAGGTAAAGTTATTGTTGAATAACGAAAAACAAAATTGCGAATAAACCAAAAGGACTATTTTATTGAATAGTCCTTTTGGTTTATAATGGAGAAAAATGTCGAATGATGACAATTTAGACTAGGTCATAATACTTATTTTATTCTTATTTCAATAAAACTATTAATATGTAATGAATAATGGCGATATGAAGGGAAAATACATAGGTATGTTGACAGAAAAAGAGGTATATCATGCAAAATTCTTTTGATCAGCCATCTTTGAATCATGAGGAAAAAAGAGCATTAAAGTGGTTTATAACTTTATTTTATATTTTGTTCATTTCCTTTGAAATTTTCTACTATTTTTTATTTCCGAAATATGTAACACACTCGGATGTTTTGATTTTTGCTAACTATAGATATTTTTATCACCTTTTAATCCTACTGTTATTACCTGGTGTGTTTCTTCTGTTGAAAAAAGGAAAACTGTATGCAATTAAGTTTATTTTTTTTCTAGGATTTATAGTAATTACAATACTAAATGATTCAGTAACGTACCTAAGTAATGATTCGGGTTATGATGGTGGAAATATCGTTGAAGTGTTCCTAATTCTTTTTGCGCCAATTTTCGTGAATACAGCTTTTTTTTGGACGGTTTCACTTGGAACGATTTTTAAATATTCTTTTATAGGGCTATTACTTAATACAACTGAAGTTTTATTTCCAATAGCGGTGATTTTAATTCTGTCTTTGTTAGGATTCATTATTTTAAAGAGATATCAAGGATATGTAGAAGCTATTAAAGAATCTTTTGATAATCAACTATCAGGAATTGTTAAGGGAGTAATTGCAACACTTGAATTAAAGGATCCTTATACAAAGGGACATAGCGAAAGGGTAGCGTACTATGCAAATTCACTCGCTGAAGCTACTGGCAGATTCACAAAAGACCAATTGCGTTCCTTTACATATGCGTGTTTACTACATGACATTGGGAAAGTGAATATCCCTGACCCAATACTAATGAAGCCAGGAAAACTGACAAAAGAAGAATACGAGATTATTAAAACCCATCCCGAGGTGGGAGCAGAAGCTATTATTAAGGTGAATGGACTAGGAGACAGTATTGATATTATAAAGTCCCATCATGAAAGGTGGGATGGCAAGGGGTATCCAGACCAACTAAAGGGAAGCGAGATACCTTATGCAGCAAGAATAGTGTCCATTGCGGATGCTTTCGATGCGATGACATCCTCCCGGTCATATCGTTCTGCAATGCCTTTTGATGTCGCATATAACAGGATAATCGAAGGTCAAGGTACCCAATTTGACCCTGAATTAGTTGAAAAGTTTAAGGAGGTTTTTCCAGAATGGGTTGCATTCCATACAAAATACAAGTGGAATGTAGATCATTTTGTTCAAAAACAGAATAGTATAGAGGAGGCAAGAGCATGAAGATTCGCAAACTAAAAAAAATCAAAACAACCTGTTGGTGGTGTCCATTTGTTAAACAATAAATGAAAAAAAGGGATGTTAAGTTTTCTGCAAACATCCCTTTTTAATACTTTAATAAGGTGATGGGCATGGATATTACCTATGAAACTCATGTTTCACTCAAACAACTGGCTATTCGTAAAGATCACAAACATTATATTGTTGAAGATGTAATGAGTGGTGAATTTTACGAAATGCCAGAAGTTTGTATTGTTGCGATCGATTTGATAAATCAAAAAAAATCACTTGATGACGTGGAAAAAGAATTGATTGCTAAATATCCTGATGAAGATATAGTCCTACTTGATTTTGTCTCTCAACTCCTTAAACTTGACTTAGTTAGCGAGATGGACGGCGAAAAAATATTAAAACGTTTAGGCCGACAGAAAGAACAATGGGGTAATTCATGGATCCCTATAAGTCTCGGCCGTATCTTCTTCAATTCAACAAGCTCAAAGCTGTATCTGGGTCTACTTATCGGAAGTGTAGGTCTGGTACTCTACGACCCAGCTCTATTCCCACGCTATTCGGATTTATTCGCTTTTGATCTCATGCTTCAAAATATTGTTGCTTGGATGGCTATAACTTTCATTCTTGTCCTGCTCCACGAATTCGGCCATGTGCTCGCAGCTAGGTCAGAAGGACTTCCCGCGAAGATTGGCATTGGCCATCGGTTATTTCTTGTGGTGCTTGAAACGGATATGTCGCAGGTTTGGAAATTGCCGCCTGAGAAGCGGAATAGGCTTTATCTGGCAGGTATCTACTTTGATAGTGTTGTACTATTCATGGCTTTATTGGCTCAAAATTTCACAACCGAATCTTCGTTTATGATGGGATTATTAAAGTTGGTGGTACTAGATACCTTCATCCGCCTCATTTATCAGGCTGCTGTTTTTATGAAGACCGATCTTTACTATGTAATAGAAAATAAAACTGGCTGTTATAACTTAATGGAAAATGGCCGGAACTTTCTCGCGCAATGGCTTCCATTCCTAAGAGTGCCGGAAACTGAAACATTCGAAGGGGAAGAAAAGGTTGTCCGAAGATACTCAGGTTTCTATCTGGCAGGCATCTTCCTAACCATCGCCATCACCGCCTGCTACTACATCCCGCAATTGTTTTTCGCGGTGAATCAAATGATGCTGCCGGGCTTTCTTGAGCCGGTAAGCAGTCTTCGATTCTGGGATTCGGTTGTCTTTTTGCTGCAAATTCTTTTGGTTTTGGGGTTATTGCTTTATTCATGGATAAAGAAATATCGTGTCAGCAGTTAAAAAGACAGCCGGGTGGCTGTCTTTTTTAATAGCTTTTGATGTAATCGATTAAAATATCTTTATACTTTTCCATTGATTCCAGCTCGACATATTCGTCATCTCCGTGCCAGTTTGCACCGATTGGGCCGAATTCGATTGCTGGAATTCCATGGACCGCGAAAAACTGAGTGTCAGCGGCTCCATGCTGGCCAAAGATGGCAGCTTCGCCATCGTTATGCCTTTCCAATACAGGTTTCAGCTGGGTGATGAAGGGGTCATCCTGCTTGGTGGCAACCGGAATCCCCTTCAAGCCGACGGTAACTTTGCCTTCAGCGATGCTTTCAATTTCCTGAATAATGGAATCGGGATTCTGTCCAGGGAGATAGCGTATATCTAATGACATCTCGCAACGATCCGGTACCTTATTAAATACTTCACCACCTGAGATGATAGCTAGATTAACAGAAGGTGATTCATAAAAGTCGGAACTTTCTTTCGTGAAAGGCAATTCCAGCAGTTTTTCGTAAACTCTGTATGCTTTCACAATCGCGTTCTCGCCTTCCCATGGGCGGCTGCCGTGAGCCGATTTTCCAGTCACTTCTACTTCAAGTCTCAAGACACCTTTGGCCTGCAGGGCGATGCCAAGCTGTGTCGGTTCAGAGCAAATGACGAAGTCTCCGCGATAGCCGTTTTCAACGAGATAGCCAGTACAATTCATGCCGCCAATTTCTTCATCAGATACAATCTGCAGCTGGATTTTAACACCAGGTTTTTGATTCCGTAATTCCTTCATAGCGACCATCATTGCAGCTACGCCAGCCTTCATATCCGCTGCACCGCGGGCATAGATTTTGCCATCCCTCTCAACGGGGACAAATTGTTCCTTTTTACCGCTGACAACATCGACATGGCCATTGAAAACGATTGTTTTATCTCCCTCGCCAATCTCGCAGACCAGCATTTTATATCCATTATTCTCAATCAAACTTGGCTTCAATTGATGCTCAATCAGCCATTGTCTGCAAAATTCTACTGCCTGATTGGCCCCATCCCTTGTGGAGCTGTCAATCAGGATCAATTCTTTTAGCAATTCTTTCATTCCTTCAACACTCCTCAAAAAGGTTCTACAATACACTTACCACTTCTTAATGGTTTAACACATATAAATAAATAGTAGGTCTTTATCAGGAATAATGATAGATATATTGTTCGTTAAATATGAATCTTTTTCAGGGGTTTAATCATATATAAGGAAAATAGTACTATAAGTTTCCAATAACTTAATAAAAAATTTAAAAAATTCAGGTCTATCAGTCCATTTCCATTTACATGAATCCTACTATAATTAAAGTCGTGTTCTACCAATTTAATCACTAAGGAGATGGACCTCTTGAAAAAGCCTTTGCGCAAGTTGGGAAAATCCGTTGCTGCCACAACTATGGCATTATCGGTATTAGCAGGACCTGTTTCATATAAAACATTTGCGGCTGATAAGCCTGTAAAGCCGGCCCAGGCTGAAGTACAGCTTCGTATTTTGGGAACTACAGATATTCATACACATATAGCAAACTATGATTATTATAAAGATGCTGAGACGAATGAATTCGGTCTGGCGAAAACTGCTACATTAATTAAGCAGGCAAGGGCAGAGGAAAAGGGAAAGAATAATCTCCTATTCGACAACGGAGACCTGATTCAGGGAAATCCGCTTGGTGATTATAAAGCAAAGGTTGATGTTCTGGAAGACGGAGAAAAGCATCCAGTTTTCGAAGCTATGGAACTACTAGACTATGATGGGGCCACAGTCGGCAACCATGAATTTAACTATGGCCTAAACTACCTTGATGAAGTACTAGATGACGCGCCAATGCCATACGTGAATGCAAACGTGTTCAAGGATGACGGTGACGATAACCCTGATAATGACGAAAATTACTTTAAGCCATACAGTATTTTAAATAAAAAAGTAACAGATGAAAATGGCAAGACCCACGTGATCAAGGTTGGTGTAGTCGGAGCAGTAACGCCGCAAATCACGCAATGGGACAAGGAAAATCTTGATGGCAAGGTCATCACGAAGGATATTGTAAAATCTGTTGAAGCGCAGATCCCAAAAATGAAGGAAGAAGGCGCTGATATCATTATCGCCCTCTCTCACTCAGGGATTGGTGACGAGAAAGTTGTAGAGATGGAAGAAAACGCTGCATACGACCTTTCACTTGTTGAGGGAATTGATGCGATTATCACTGGTCACAACCATTTAACTTTTCCTGGAGACTTCAAGGGCCTTCCTGGAGTAGATGCTGCCAATGGAACAATCAACGGCGTGCCTGTTGTCATGGCTGGAAACTGGGGCAATCAGCTTGGCGTAATGGACTTGACGATTGCCAAGAATAAAGGAAAGTGGAGCGTTAAAAATTCCAAATCCGAGCTTAGGGCAATTTATGACAAGAAGAATAAAACTCCTTTAGTGGAAGCAGATGAGGAAGTTTTAGCAGCAGTAAAAGAAGATCATGAAGGCACAGTGAAATATGTGAATCAGCCAGTTGGAAACACGGAAGCTGACATTCACAGTTACTTCGCTTTGGTTCAAGACGATCCATCAATCCAGATCGTGACGAATGCACAAAAATGGTATGTTGAAAAGCAGGTAAAAGGAACACCTGATGAGAATCTTCCAATTCTTTCTGCCGGAGCACCGTTCAAATCAGGAAGAGGCGGAGCAAGTGATTATACTTATATCCCTAAAGGAACAATTGCGATTAAAAACGTTGCGGACCTTTACCTGTATCCTAATACAGTATCCACAATTAAGATTAAAGGAAGCGATGTAAAAGAATGGCTTGAAATGTCTGCGGGCCAATTCAACCAGATTGATGAAGATAGCAATGCAGAGCAGCCGCTCATCAATCCTAACTTCGCAGTATACAACTATGATGTCATCGATGGTGTTACTTATGAAATCGATGTAACCGAACCGGCAAAATATGATCCAAAGGGTAACAAGGTAAACGAGAATGCAAACCGTATCAAGAACCTGCAATACAATGGTCAGCCGATTGATCTTAACCAAGAGTTCCTGGTTGTTACGAACAACTACCGTGCAACTGGTACATTCCCTGGTGTGGTAAATCAGACTGCAGTTGAAATGTATCCGGATGAAAATCGCCAGGCAGTTATCGATTACATCCGTGAAGTTGGAACGATCGATCCATCTGCGGACAATAACTGGAGTTTCGCAGGCGTAAGTAAACCGGTGAATGTTACATTCAACTCAACGCCAGCAGCCAAAACAGCTGTTCCAGAGAGTGGCTTAATTGAATACGCAGGAGATTTGGACAGTGGATTTGCAAAGTTCAATCTTCACTTGCCAATCGGCCTTCAGCTATTGGGGATCAATGACTTCCACGGCCAGCTGGACACTTACAACTCTAAAATCAATGCAGGAGGAGTAGAATACCTTGCTGCATACTTGAAAGAGCGTGAAGCGACAAATCCTAACACATTGATGCTTCATGCAGGCGATGCGGTAGGAGCAAGCTCCCCGGTATCAGCATTGCTGCAGGACGAGCCAACAATTAAAATCCTGAATGAATTAGGTTTTGATGCAGGTACAGTTGGGAACCACGAGTTTGATGAAGGCATTGAAGAAATGATGCGTTTAATCGATGGTGGAAGCCATCCGAAAACAGTAGAAAAGTATGGCGAATTTGAAGGCGCCAACTTCCCTTATGTTGCGGCTAACCTTGTATACAAAGAGACTGGTGAAAATGTTTTAGATCCATACACTGTAATTGATGTTAATGGAATTCCAGTTGGGGTAATCGGGGTAGCTTTATCTGATACTCCAAGCATCGTAATTCCAAGTGCTGTTCAGAAGGTCCAGTTCACGGACGAAACTGCAGCAATCAACCGCTATACAGAGGAATTAAAATCTAAGGGTGTTGAAACAATTGTTGTTTTGGCACACAATCCATCTTTCTCAAAACAAGATGGGTCTGATGCAGGAGAAGAGCTTGTCCAAATTGCTCAAAATGTAGATGATGAAGTGGACGTGTTATTGGGCGGACATAACCATGCTTTCACAAATACAAAAGTAGACGGTAAAATTGTCGTCCAGTCTTATTCATCAGGTACAGCTTTTTCAGATGTCGACTTATTGATCAACCCTGTCACGAAGGATGTCATGGTTGGAAAGTCTGAAGTCGTATCAACATTCCGTGACAAAATTCAGCCAGATGCTGAAATTAAAGCGATGCTTGACCGCTATGTAGCAGATGTGGCACCAATTTTGAATGAAGTGATTGGTACAACTCCTTCCTATATCAGCCGTGATACAAGTGCTGCTGGTGAATCAGCGATGGGTAACCTGGTTGCTGACTCCATGCGCTGGCAGACGGGCACTGATTTTGCCTTCATGAACTCTGGCGGAGTCCGTGCTGATATTGATGCAGGTCAAATTACTTGGAAAGAAGCTTTTACTGTCCAGCCGTTCGGAAATGACCTTGTAACGATGAATGTTACAGGTGAAGTGATCAAGACGTTGTTAGAGCAGCAGTGGGGCAGTAAAGTCCGAATCATGCCTATATCCGGCCTGAAGGTGAAATATGATGATTCAAGAGCAGCTGGAGATCGTATCGTATCCATCACAAAGAATGATGGAACACCTGTTGAAATGAATCAAACATACTCAATCACAGTCAATAATTATATGGCTGGAGGCGGTGATGGGTACGCAATCCTTGCGACCATTACTGATAAGCAAATCGATGTAGTCGATTTGGATGCTTTGGTGAATTATATTAAGGCACACGGTGAAGTTAATCCTCAAATCGAGGGCCGTGTAACGAAACTAAACTAATACTTTAGAAGGGGAGCGCATTATGCGCTCTCCTTTTTTATGCAAAAAACCAGTATTTACCTACTAGTACTATAGAATCAAATTTGGAAACTCGAAGAAAATTTCCCAATAATATACTTGGTAAAAATAGCAAAAATGACACGTGCTTTTGAAACAAAAACAGGAAAATGTACTCAGTTATATTTTTTCATCCCGTGTATCGGGCGGCAAAAGCGAAAATTAATAGGTAAATATTATTATATTATAAAAATTTACAATATTTCAAAACCTTGCTACAATCCAATCAGATTCTTCAGAATATATGAAAAATCAAAACTTGGAAAATAGCAGGGGGTTATCTTTTTGAAGAAGAAAAGTACGTTGAAGGTCCTTTCCAGCGTAGCGGCAAGCGCTGTCTTTGCTTCCACATTATTTGCTGGTTCGTTTGCTGGATCACCAGCGGCAACTAAGACTGTAGCAGCAGCAACTGCTCCGGAATCAGCACCTATCGATTTGAACATCGTTGACCAGGATCGCCTGGCAAAAGCGTTACAGGAGCGTGGCTTGATTGCCAAAGGTGCTTCCAGTGAAGAAATCAACAAAGCAGTAACAGAATATATCAAGAAAAAGCAGGGTGCTAAGTCGGGTAAGACAGACAAGCATACTGCAGAAGATGCCTTATCCAAGAAGTCCAAGGACTTTTTAACAAAGCAAAAGGACAAGCTTACCAAGCAGCTTGAAAAAGGGCATGACAACTATAAAAAGGGCAAGCCGACAGGTTATGCGAAAGTAGATCCTGCAAAACAGGCTACTTACAATGGTGAAGTAAGAGAGGATAAGGTTCTTGTTCTTTTAGCTGAATTTGCTGACTTCAAGCACAACAATATCGAGGAGGAAGAAGGCTATATGTATTCAGACGACTTTAGCCGTGAACATTATGAAAAAATGCTGTTCGGTGACGAAGAGTTTACACTATTTAATGGTGAAAAGGTCCAGACATTCAAGCAATATTACGAAGAACAGTCTGGCGGAAGCTACACTGTCGATGGAACTGTAACTGACTGGGTAACGGTACCAGGCAATGCAGCTGACTACGGTGATGACAATCCAGAGGGCGGCCATGATAACCTAAGTCCAAAAGGACCGCGCGATTTTGTAAAAGATGCATTGAAAGCAGCCGTTGAAGGCGGTCTTGACCTTTCTGAGTTTGACCAGTTCGACCTTTACGACCTGGATGGCGACGGCAACCAAAACGAGCCGGACGGACTTGTTGACCACTTGATGGTCCTTCACGCTGGTGTCGGCCAGGAAGCTGGCGGCGGAGCACTAGGTGACGATGCAATCTGGTCACACCGCTGGGTATTAAATGGAGTTTATAAGGTTCCAGGAACAGAAGGAAAAGCACAAGTTCCTTACTGGGGCGGATCAATGGCTGCATATGATTACACAATCGAGCCTGAAGATGGAGCTGTTGGTGTTTTCGCACACGAATTCGGACATGACTTAGGTCTTCCGGATGAGTACGACACACAGTACACTGGCCAGGGCGAGCCGGTTGCATCATGGTCAATCATGAGCGGCGGCAGCTGGAATGGAGCAGTAGCAGGAACTGAGCCTACAAGCTTCTCTCCACAAAACAAAGAGTTCTTCCAAAAAGTGATGGGCGGCAACTGGGCAAACATCACTGAAGTGAACTATGACGAAATCGATAAAAATGGTTTGACTGCGGTCATCGACCAAAGCGTAACAAAGTCTAAAAATAACGGGATTGTTAAAGTGAATCTTCCTAAGAAGAAGGTTAAAGGCATTGAGCCTGGTTTCGGTGAAAAGTACTATTACAGCACAAAAGGTGATGACCTGCACACTGCATTGGAAACACCAGTATTCGATCTGACATCTGCAACTGCAGCAAAGTTCGACTACAAAGCATGGTACGAAGTAGAATTTGATTATGACTATGTATACGTAAATGCAGTTACTGCTGACGGCAAATCAGTTAAATTAGATGTAATTGGTGACGAAAACACTGCCGACGGAATGGAATCATCAAAAGGCCAGTGGGTAGATAAGTCTTATGACTTAAGCCAATTCGCAGGACAGAAAGTGAAGCTTGTTTTTGAATATGTAACAGATGGCGGTCTTGCTCCAGAAGGATTTGCAATGGACAACCTGAGCCTGACTGTTGACGGCGCAGTTGCTTTTTCTGATGATGCAGAAGGCACTCAGCAAGTGACTCTTGATGGCTTCATCTCTTCAAACGGCTTGTTTGATAAAGATCACTACTACTACCTTGAGTGGAGAAACTACGCTGGTGCTGACAAAGGCTTGATTGAAGGCCGCGGCGTTAAGTACAACACTGGTTTGGTTGTTTGGTACGGTGACGACAGCTTTACAGACAACTGGGTAGGTGTTCACCCAGGTGAAGGTTTCATTGGAGTAGTTGATTCACATCCAGAAGCAATCGTAGGTACTAAAAATGGAAGTCCTACTGTTTCACAGAGCACGCGTTATCAGATCGCTGACGCAGCATTCTCACTTGATAAGGCACCAGAGTGGTATATCAACTCACCATCACGCGGTGAATATACTTACGAAGGACTGCCAGGTGTGACAACTTTTAATGACTCTAACAAGTATATCAACACACTGATTCCGGATGCAGGCAAAATCTTGCCTAACTACGGATTGAAGTTCCAGGTCATCGGCGAAGCGAAAGACAACTCTGCTGGTGCAGTTTGGATCCGTAAATAATAATATTATGCCGGGCGAATTCTCGCCCGGTTTTTTTGTTTTAACTGGAAAAAAACACGACTTTTTTCCAAGTCGCTAATAACCATGGCATTTTCGCCAATAATACTGTGAAATCGCCGAAACACTTAAATTATTAGCAAGAAAGTTGTCGATATCGCAATAGTATTGTGAACTCCGCCAATAAAATAACTCATCGTCACTTTCCCTGACTAAAAAGTGTGAAAAAACGGTATTTATCGGGGGAATACTGGACTTATAATCGTGTTTTAGCTAGTATCAATACTAGAATGTTACGTGAAGGAGAAAATCATGTCAGAAACTCAACCTATAATCGCTCAATTGAAGCCATTCCTCCAGCAGGCCTGGGAAAAGGCAGGCTTCGAGGCGATGACTTCAGTCCAATTGACGACAATCCCATTAATAATAGAAGGAAAAGATGTTGCGGCTGAATCGCCGACTGGTACTGGTAAAACCCTGGCGTACCTGCTGCCTGTTCTCAATAAAATCGATGCCAGCATGCAGAATACTCAAGCAGTCATCCTTGCATCGTCACAGGAACTGGTCATGCAAATCCTTTCGGAAATCCAGAAGTGGGGAGAAGGCAGCGGAATCAAGTCCGCAAGCCTCATTGGCGGTGCCAATTTAAAGCGCCAGCTGGACAAGCTGAAAAAGAGTCCGCATATTATAGTCGGAACGCCTGGCCGAACAAATGAACTGATCAAGCAGAAAAAGCTGAAGATGCACAAAGTCCACACAGTTGTACTGGATGAAGGCGACCAGCTGCTGACACCGGAACATAATGAAACGGTCAAAAGTATTGTAAAATCAACACTTGCTGATCAAAGGCAACTTTTATTATTTTCAGCAACACTGCCAGAGACCGTCGAAAAATCAATCAACAGGCTGGGAAACGATCCTGAAATCATCAAGGTAAAGAAGGATGAAACGATTGATGCGGCAAAAGTCGAGCATATCTACTTTTTCAGCGAACAGCGTGACAAAATCAAAATCCTCGAGAAGATAGCCCGTCTGGATGGAACGAAGTCACTTGTATTCATTAAAGATATCCCTAACCTGACCATCACCGCTGAAAAACTGAACTTCAAAGGAATTCAAGTTGGTCAGCTGCACAGCGAGCTTACTAAGCAGGACCGCCAGAAATACCTGAAAAAGTTCCGCGAAGGCAGCAGTGAGATGCTGCTTGTCACCGACATCGCGGCGCGCGGCCTGGACATTAAAGGCGTCACACATGTGGTCCACTACGATTTCCCGAGAGAGCAGGACAAATACGTCCACCGCTCCGGCAGGACAGGCCGTTTTGGTGCGGAAGGCACAGTTATCTCGATTGTAAATGAAAGAGAAGAACGCGATTTAAAAAAATTCTGCAAGGCACTCAATATTTCTCCAGTGCAAAAAGAATTTCACGGTGGCAAAATTGTGGATGCTGAATAAGTGAATTTAAAGCTATAGGCTGCAGCCTATAGCTTTTTTGTCCAGAATGAAGGGATTTCCTTATAGAGAAAGAATATATTCCATAGTTTAATTTTGAAAGGAATTGTTGATTTTGAAAAATCTACGTTTGAATACAATGATGGAAGAGTGGCTTCCGGAAGCAACGATTGATGAAATGCAGGAAAAAATGAAGAACGGTGAGTTGACTTCGCATGATCTCGTCCTGATGTATCAGGCTCGGATTGCTGCTTTTGATAAAACAATTAAATCTGTAATTGAGTTGAATCCGGATGCTCTTCACATTGCTGCTGCACTGGATGCTGAAAGAAAGCAAAAAGGTTCAAGAGGTCCGCTGCATGGCATACCAGTCTTAATAAAAGACAATATCGATACTGGCGATAAGATGCATACAAGTGCTGGTTCGCTGGCGCTGAAAGATTCCATTGCCAGGAAGGACTCCTTTGTTGCCGCTAAGCTCAGGGAAGCTGGTGCAGTCATCCTGGGGAAAACGAATATGACTGAGTGGGCCAATTTTATGGCAAATGGCATGAAGAGCGGTTATAGTTCACGAGGCGGGCAGGTGCTGAATCCATATGGACCTGGAAAATTCGAAGTCGGTGGATCTAGCGCAGGGTCTGGCGCAGCGATTGGAGCAAATCTGGCTGCAGCGGCGGTCGGTACCGAAACAGATGGTTCAATTTTAAATCCTTCCTCGCAAAATTCACTTGTCGGCATCAAGCCGACAGTCGGTCTGGTCAGCCGCAGCGGCATCATACCGATCGCCCACACCCAGGACACCGCGGGACCGATGGCAAGGACAGTAAGGGATGCGGTTTATCTTTTGGAAGCCATAGCTGGGAAGGATCCACAGGACCCGGCAACCATGGCGCTTTTACCAGAGTTCAGCCACGATTCCTTATTTGATGACCAGGCATTTAAAGGAGCAAAGATTGCTGTTGTGAGGGAAGACTATAGTGGAAAATTGACCGAGGAACAGGAACTTATTTTTCAAAACGCGGTTGATAAACTGGCTGAGCTCGGCGCTGAGGTAGTGGAAGCATCTATCCCGGCTTCAAAAGCAAATTGGGGATACAAGGTATTGAGCTATGAGTTTAAGGCTGACCTCAATGCTTATTTGAACGGATTAGGACCTAATGCACCTGTTAAAACCCTGGCTGATGTGATTGCCTTCAACTATCAGCACGGCGAAAAAATGCTGAAGTATGGCCAGGAAGTTCTGCTTGAATCAGAAGCAACCAGCGGGACCTTGACAGAACCTGAGTACCTCGAAGAACTTGAATATAATCTTTATATGGCAAGAGAGCAGGGGATTGACTATGCCCTGAGGGAATACGGAGCGGATGCGGTGCTTTTCCCGATGGATGGCTCCACAATAGGATCAAAGGCGGGATACCCATCAGTTACAGTCCCGACTGATTATACACAAGAGGGGGAGCCAATTGGAATTACCTTCTCAGGCACCGCCTTCAGTGAACCGAATTTGATCAGATTTGCCTATGCCTACGAGCAGGCAACCAGGGTCCGACGGGCACCTGTGCTTGGAATAAATGCCAAGGAAAAAATCCATACTACTCCATGAATCCATTAAAAGGAGCGAGGAAGCATGGGTAGACAAAAGCTTGGCAACGGAAACGCCCAGCGCAACAACAATAAGAAAAAAGGCAATAACACGCCGGAAGAACTAGTTGAATTCACAACCGGCCAAAAAGAAAAGAAATTAAACAATCCGATTGATTAAACAGTAAAGTGCCCTGGCAACCAGAATAAAGTGTACCCTTTGTAAAGGACATTCTAAAAAAAACCTATGCAGTTTTAAGAAGATGATCTCTGTATTGAACAGGGGTCATCTTCTTTAGATTCCACTGATATCTCTGATTATTATAGTAAGTAATATACTTGCTTATCTCACTTCTCAGTTCATCTAAAGTCTTACATGCTTTTATATCAACCTCGTCTTTAAGGTGGCCAAAAAAGGATTCTATAGGGGCGTTGTCCCAACAGTTTCCACGTCTGGACATTGACTGACGCAAGCCCAGCTTCTTGACGAGTTTCTGAAAATCAGGGTGGGTATAGTGAGTCCCCTGATCAGAGTGAATTAACGCATTCTTAGCCTTCTTGAAGTTTCGATTCCTCTTCAGCTTGTCCAGGGTGTTAATGGCGAGTTCCATGGTCATCCGGTCAGATAAATACTCAGCCAGGATTTGACCTGTCGACCCATCCTTTATGACGGATAAGTAAGCTCTTTGTCCATTCCAGTAAGTTAGATAAGTAATATCAGTAAGCAGAACTTTTCCAGGTATCCCTTGCTTAAATTTACGGTTTAACAGGTTTGGCATCACCCGGTGCTCTTGGGTGGCCTTCATCATTCTCCTATAAGGGTTGGCCTTTCTAATGGGGCAGATAATACCGTATTTCTTCATGATTCGGCGAATGCGCTTCAGATTGTAGACAACACTAAATTGACCCGCCAATGTCATTTTGATTTGGCGTGCGCCTTTCTTACGCTTTTTGAATTGGAAGGCTTTTAGAATGATTTCTTTAACCAGCTGATCATTCTCCTCTTTTCGCTTTCTTCGTTTTTGTGAGTCCACTGAAAAGTAATTATAATAACCACTTTTTGAAACACCTGATACCGCACATAGATAGCTGACCATATTCTTCAGCTTATATTTCTCAATGACTGAACGAATAAGGATATACTTTTGGCAAGGGGGGAGGGCTACTTCTTCATCCCCCTTTCCGCGAACCGGATCTTTTTTAGCAGCTCGTTCTCCGCCTTTAGTAAGTTGATTTGTGCCTCCAGGCGGGCATTTTTCTCTTCTAATGACAGTTCTCTGTCTTTCGGACGCCCTGAATTTCCAGGCCTGGTATCACGCAGTCCAGCCACACCATTCTCCATGTATGCTTTCTTCCATCTTTTACTGGCTGACCTAATTCTATCCGTCCCCAAGATTTCTACATCAAACCCACACTCTTCAAATATTTCTCTCGCCAATTTGCCTGATTCTTTTTTTGCGATAAATAAACTCTTAAAATCATCTGTATAGGTGATTCCTTTTGAAGATACAGATTTAACATATTTGTTAGCTGAAAGCTTTTTGATCTCTTTCTCTGTAAATGTCTTTTTACTCATAACCCTTCTCCAGTCCCTCATGTTGTATTGCTTAATTATACAAAAAAGTACCCTATAGGTAGACTTTTTTTAGGTGTCTACTCTATAGGGTACACTTTAGAATGCCAGGGCACTTTTTTTCCTAATAGGTATTATTCTATCCTAAATCCAATTATCAATATTGGCTAAAACGATGATTTATCGACCACATTAGAAGACATATCAGTCGATTTTAAATTTTATCGACCACATTCATGAATATATCGACCACATGCACGAATATATCGACCACATTCACAATTAGTCAATCAGTCAGAATACATTGATCACATCCACGAAAAACAACCGAAATAAATCTTGCAATCAATGCCCGGTCCCTTTATCGAAATTGCTTCCCGAGACATCGGCTACATTTTCAATCGCGATGAGCGCATTGGGATCGATATCATCGACCACTGAACGCAGGGTGGATAATTCAATCCGGCTGACAATGGTGTAGATGATTTTCTTCGGTTCGCTTGAAAAAACGCCCTGGCCCTGGATATAGGTCAAGCCGCGGCCTAGTTGTTTCAACAGGGCTTCAGCGACTTCTTCCGGGACATCGGAAATGATGGTCACCGATTTTAACTCTTCCATTCCTTCGACGACTACGTCAATCATCTTGAACGCGAAAAAATAAGTGATGATTGAGTACATGGCTGTATCCCAGCTAAACACAAGCAGGGCGGCCAAAATAAAGATGAAAAAATTCATGATCATGACAATCTGTCCCACCGACACGGTGCGCTTTTTGCTGACTAGAATGGCGATGATTTCGGTGCCATCCAGTGCTCCGCCAGCGCGGATAACGAGGCCGACACCGGTTCCAAGGATGACGGCACCAATGATGGTTGCCAGGAATAAATCATCTGTCACACGGTCAAAGTGATGGAAATACGCCGTTGCCCCGGATAAAATGATGACTCCGTATAAGGTGCGCAGCGTAAATTTCAAGCCCATCCTTCGGTACCCAATATAAAGAAAGGGCAGGTTGAACACAATCAGGAATATACTCATCGAGGTGTTGGTCAATTCTGCTGCGATAATCGAAAGCCCTATGACCCCGCCATCCAGGATTGCGTTGGGCACGAGGAACATATCAAGCCCGAATGCCGCAATGATAGCCCCAATTGTGATTGTTATAATATTTGTGACCTCTTTGATCACTCTTTTTTTCTTTGTAGCTGCCACTAATTATCAAACCCTTTACTATGAAATCTACTAACTATTTACAGTGTATGTACTATACTTATTGTAACAAACTTTAAGTACAGCTGGAATTTTTACATTATATATCCATGATTAGTAAAAGTACAAATTGGGGTAATGAGTAGAGAAGTTACTCGAAACAACGGAGGGACCATTTTGGCAAAGAATACTCAGGTTGAACATAGATCGAATCGGACATCTTCGAAAAAACAGAAGAGTCAACAGTCTCGTAAAGCGAATGAAAAACGGGGCAGCAACTCTTATTTAAGAACTAACCCCAACCCGGTAACTGAGAATCACCGGCTAAAACGTGTTGATGAGAACGAGGATCAGGCGGAGAAAAGCCCCCAACATAACACAGGAAAGGCAGTAAAGCAGAACAGCGGCAAACAAAAAACGCAGAATGTAAAGGAATCAGCGTCTCAAGAATCAAAACAAAAAGGGAGCCGCAGGAAAGCAGGTCAGTCCAAAAAAGCTCCTGACCCCAACGCTGAGAATGGTACAGGTAAAAATCAAAACACTAAATCGCCCCAGGATCAAAATTTTAAAACTTCCGGGGATAAAGAATTGAAATCATCACAGGATAAAAACGGCAATTCAGCTAAAGTTAGAGAGTCATCAAAATCATCACAAGCAAAAAATCAGGAGAAAACTTCACCAGACAAAAATTCCAAATCTGCAAAAAACATAGATTCTAAATCTGGACCAAATGAAGAAGTAAAGCATAAGGAGCAATCTGGCAAGTTTGAGACGGCGTTCAACAGGATCCATAAAGCGCTGAAAGAGATGGTGAAGGGGACGGACAGCGATGCGTTTGTCGAGCTGCTGTACTCGGGTTATAAAAACCATTCATTGATCCGAAAATATAAGAGTGAGCTGCATCAGTTTGCAAAGCTGCGGAATGCCATTGTCCATGAGAGGGTGAATGCAGACTATTATATTGCCGAACCGCATATCGAGGTAATTGAACAGATTGAGGAAATCGCAAAAGAGTTCGAGAAGCCGCAGACAGCTTTATCAATTGCGACAAGTCCTGTATTTTACTATTATGAGGATGCTTATTTAAAAGATGTGCTCAAGGTGATCAACAAGTTTGATTTTACAAGATTCCCTGTCTATGACAAGGAAGACAAATATGTGGCGCTGCTGACGTCAACGGAAATCATCCAGTGGATGGCGAAGCATTTTTCTGACAATGTTGTCCATTTTGAAGACGTCCGGGTAAAAGAATTGCTGACGAAGGGAAAAAATTATTTCGTGACTTTTGTGGATGAGGAGGCTTCCTTATATCATATTGAGGAATTATTCGAGCGTTATCACACTAGAGGCAAGAAGCTTCAGGCGGTTATCATCACAGAAACAGGCGATCGTCATGGAAAACCGATCGGTGTGATCACGCCATGGGATTTGCTTGACAGTGACCCGGATGACTAAATTCTCACACCGCTTAATTCATTTGAAAATCCTTCATTGACGAGGTAACGGCCATATTGATATACTTCAGCTAATATCATTCATTTTAAAAAATAACTCTTATCCAGAGCGGCGGAGGGACAGGCCCTGTGAAGCCCGGCAACCTTCTTTATTAGAAAGGTGCTAATTCCTGAAGGATAAGTGAGGCTGAGCATTTGGAACCTCTCCTTATTTGGAGAGGTTTTTATTGTTGGCTTCTTTTTCTAGTTTACTGTAGCACTTCGACTATCAGTAGATAAAAAGCGACTGAGTTTCATTCCAGTTGTCGGTGCAAACAAACAATAAGCAAAACTATTCAGAAGCAGGTGGACGAAATGAGGAAAAGGTTTGAAACGGAAGTGCTTCATTCCAAACATACGAAGCAAAAGGGAATAAAAAGCAAAGCAACGCCAATTTATCAGACTTCGGCTTTTACCTTCAATGATCTCGATGAACTTGAAGGGTTTTACCAGGGTGAAGGCAATTATTTATACTCCAGGGTTGGCAATCCAAATACGGATGAGCTCGGACAGTCGGTGGCGGCTCTTGAGCATGCAGAGGACGGGGTGGCAGCATCCTCGGGATTGGCTGCGATTTTGGCAGGTGTCCTTGCAGTAGTGAGAAGCGGTGACCATATAGTTGCCGCGGATGATGTATATGGAGGAAGTTTCCATATGTTAAAAGCAGAGCTAGAACGCTTCGGTATTGAAACGACATTTGTGCCGTTCTCCGACTTGAACAATGCCGTAAACGCCATAAAGCCAAACACGAAGCTCCTGTATACAGAGTCGATCACAAATCCGCTCCTTCGGGTTGAAAAGCTGGACGAAGTTATCGCGCTGGCAAAAGAGAGAAATCTTGTATTATTAGTAGATAATACATTTGCTACGCCACTCCATGTGCGTCCGTATGAGTTTGGTGCCGACCTAGTTGTCCATAGTGCAACTAAATACATCGGCGGACATAGCGATGTCACTTCAGGTGTCATTGTTGGCAGAAAGGAATTAATTGCTGAGGCCCGCGCGAGGATCGTGAATTTAGGAGCGAATCTCAGCCCTTTTGAGGCTTGGCTGACCTGCAGGGGCTTAAAGACACTTGCCCTAAGGATGAAAGCCCAATCAGAAAATGCTAAATTGCTTGCTGAAAGTCTGCGCGGAAACAAGAATGTCGCAAGGGTATACTTTCCATTTGCAGAAGCTGAAAAAGGCTTCGGAGCTATCGTCACGATTGAGCTTGCAGAGCATGTAGATACAGATTTATTTTTCAAATCCCTTGGCTGGATAAAAATCGTTCCGACACTGGCCGGAGTTGAAACAACGGTTTCCCATCCTCTGAAAACCTCCCATCGTGCACTGCCTGCTGAGGCTCAAGCCGAACTTGGCATAAGCTATCGTCTGGTCAGGATTTCGGTTGGAATCGAACACAGCGAGGATATCGTTTCACAATTCGATGCGGCACTGGCTAATGCTTTAAAATAAATCAAATGCATTTACAGCTCTGTTTTGAATGGCAAAATGGACTTCAAATAGTGGTACTGAATGTCCATATAACCTTTGATAATCCTTCGACATAAGGTTTACACCTCCTGGAGGCGGGTATCTATAAAAGGACTACTCGTCTAAAGGAGGCTGTTAATATGTTTGAACATGAAAAACATCTTGTAGGAGTATATAATAACGAGCAAGACGCAATTCAGGCCGTTGAGGATCTGAAAAGGCAAGGGTATCATACCGATGATATCTCTGTTATTAGTAAAAACGACGAAGAAGTTGATCACGTCAACGAAGCAACCGGTACGAAGACTGAGGAAGGTCTTGCTGCGGGTGCAGCAACAGGCGGAATCTTAGGCGGACTTACCGGATTACTTGCAGGCATCGGTGCACTTGCGATTCCTGGTATCGGCCCAATCGTGGCTGCAGGTCCGATTGCTGCTACGCTTACAGGCGCCGCAGTGGGCGCAGGTGCGGGCGGATTGGCTGGAGCATTGATTGGAATGGGTATTCCTGAAGATGAAGCCGAACGCTACGAAGGCTATGTAAAAGAAGGTAAAATCCTGGTCGTAGTCGAGCGTGATGAAAACAGAGTTGGTCTGAATGATACAACTACTGTTGATTCAACTAGAACTGCTGGCTTGGACGGAACAAGATCTCACAACCCGGTTGATGCTCCGCTTACGTCGGACAACCCAGCCAACACTCGTTTTGACAACACACGTGATTTTTAACCTATAAAAAAGGCTGCCATCTGGCAGCTTTTTTTATAGGTTAAAATAATGAGTGCGTTCATGCAAGGTTCTTTCATAGACAGGCATACCCACCTGCACAGAGGACGATGATGCAAAACCGCCTTTGGTTTAACCGGATTTCGGAGTGGAAAAACTGTCCTAACTGGCTGGATTTCATTAGTAGATCTAAGTTGTGTTACCGATGCCAATGCAGTAGTTGATGATTAGGAAAGTGTTGTGAACAAGCTGGCTGCAGCGACATAGCAGCCAGCTTTTGCTACTCTTCTTCCCTAGTATCCAGTAAATCAATCCGACTTGCGTCATCAAAGTCAAAAGCAGAGGTTATGAAAAACATTAATACGCCGGCAACCAGGCCGAGACAAATGACAAAACCGATGGTCATTACCCAAAGATATCCCATATTCCTCATTCCTCCCTCAATAAACTATATGCAATGTGAAAGTGATGTTTTCTTCTAATCTAAAGTTAAATCGGTATATTTCAATCGAATAATCTCATCCTATCAGGTGAGGAGGCATGAAAATGTTTAAAAAAATCATATTGGCAATGGTTTTAATGTATCTGGCTGTTCCGACCTCGTCGTTCGCTCAGCAGGTCTATACGGTTCAGTCAGGAGATACCCTCTGGAAGATTTCGATTAGATACAGGGTTGGCCTTTCAGAGATCATTTCAGCTAACCTGCATTTAAAGAATCCTAACTTGATTTATCCTGGCCAGAGGATCAATATTCCTAACTTAAGGGCAACAAAGAGTATTGAAAGCGAGGTAATCGAGCTGACAAACCAGGAACGCTCAAAGAATGGACTCAAGCCGTTTGCAGAGGACTGGCAGCTTTCCAGGGTTGCTCGCTACAAATCTGTTGAAATGAGAGATAAAAACTATTTTTCTCATACAAGCCCTGTATATGGCAGTCCATTCTCCATGATGAGAAGCTTTGGAATCAATTATCGAAATGCCGGCGAAAATATAGCCGCCGGCCAGAGGACTCCAAATGATGTAGTGCAGTCATGGATGAACAGTCCGGGACATCGGAAGAATATCCTGAACCCTGCCTATACCCATATTGGTGTCGGGCATGCATCAGGAGGAAATTATGGCCACTATTGGACCCAAATGTTTATCGCTAAATAAAGAAATACCCCAGTGAAGCTGTCGCTGGGGTATTTATATTGAATGGTCCGGCATATCAGTAAGCCTCAGGACCTACATGAAAATCAAGCTCAGGCACGTTATAGATATTTTCCGTAAAAGGTAAGATGAGTACATAAGAGATAAGGAGGAATTGAACATGAAAAAAATTGGTTTGCTTGCTGCCGGTTTCATTGCTGCCATGGTGCTGATCTCCAACCTTGGCCCGCTCGTGGGATTGGGCATAAGCGTGTTAGTGCTTTACTTTGTCATCAAGAAGTTCTTAAAGGCTAACTCGACAGGAGGCAAAGTCGGCTGGGGAATTGCAGGATTCATCATCCTGATGGCCACTGCTTCAAACGTGCCAGCCATCCTGGGAATAGCAGCAGCTTACGTGCTCTACCTTGTGTATAAGAATTGGGACAAGAAAGAAAACGTCATGCAACAAGAGAACGATCCTTTCATCAATTTTGAAAAGCAATGGGCACAATTGAAAAACAACTAAGCTTTTAAAAAGCAGAAATCATTAGAATCCAAAGGAGAGATATTAAATGGCTAATCTATTAACAAGAATTAAAAACACCGTAATGGCAGACCTTCATGAGGCACTTGACCAGAAGGAGAGAAAGAACCCAATTGCACTTTTGAACCAGTACCTTCGTGAGTGTGAAGCAGAAACGGAAAAGGTGAGAAAGCTGCTTGAGCGCCAGAGTCAGCTAAAGGAACAGTTTGCTCGTGAATACCATCAAGCGCTTGAAATGGCAGAAAAAAGGAAGTATCAGGCAGATATCGCGCTGAGCGCAGGAGAATCCGAACTTCAGGAGTTTGCAAATCAGGAACAGATCCAATACGAAGAACGTGCAGCCAGGCTGAAGGAAGCGAAAGAAAATGCGGGCAAGCAGCAGCTGGAACTGGAACGGAAATACGAAGAAATGAAGCACAAACTAAAGGATATGAATATCCGCCGACTTGAGCTGATGGGCCGTGAAAATGTAACCCGGGCCCATTACAGGATGGATCAGGTGCTCGATAATAGTTCCTACTCCGACAAGCCATATTCAAGGTTTGCGGAAATGGAAACCTATCTTGGCCAGCTAGAAGAAAAGGTCAACAGCGATTATCACCGGAACACCATTGAGGCAGGATTGCCAAGCTTGAAAAAGAGTACAAAAATAAAGAAACCCATACTATTTAATAGGCAAAACATGGTATCCTATAAAGGCGCAGGCAGCTGCGCCTTTTGGATATCACCTCGAATGAACTTCAAGTTATAATCCTCTCAAAAATTAGTCCAATATTTTAGAAGAAAGGGGGAAAACAGCATGTTGAATATGAAAAATGATTATATTAGCTGGATTGTGATTACCGGACTCATCTTGCTTTTACTGGAAGTTTCTTTTTTCAACGAAGGGCTGATTTTCTCCCTTCTGGCCAGTGGAGCGATGATCTACTTTGGGCGTTCGTTGATGCCGAGAAAATCAGGGAAACTGCTTTTTTGGGCCGGATTGTTCTTTTTGCTCAGCAGCGTTTTCAGCATGATGACCTTCAGGTTTTTCCTGTTAGCGGTTCTGGTCTATCTGGCTTATCAATACATTCAGTCAAAAAAGAAACCCGAAATCATCACGCCAGTTTTACAGGAGCCTGAAAAAGCAAACGGTAAGGAAATGCTGATTGAAAAACCGCCTCTTTTCAAAAACCGTTTCTTTGGCCATCAGGAAACGCCATCTTATGTATATGATTGGGATGATGTCAACATCCAGGCAGGGATTGGCGACAGCGTTATTGACTTAAGCCTGACAGTACTGCCAAAGGGTGAGACGGTAATCTTTATCCGGAATCTCATCGGGAATGTTAAGGTGTACGTACCATATGATTTAGAAGTGACCCTCCGTCATTCATCGGTAGTCGGTTCTGCGGAGATTTTTGAGCATCAAGAAGCGAGGGTACTGAATCAGAGCCTATTCATACAGACACCTGGCTACGAACAGGCATCGCAAAAGGTGAAAATCTTTACCTCGATGGTCGCGGGGAATATCGAGGTGAAACGTATATGACAACTGCCATGCGCCAAATTCTATGGGGTCTGGCCCTTGGAATCATTCTGTTTATAGCACTGACACTGTCCTATTGGCTAGTTTTCCCGGCTCCGCGTTTTTCTGATCTGTGGAACCGTGAACTGATGGATATCCCGTTTGTCATCTTTACCTTCAGTATAAGTGTAGTAGCGGGCATCGCATTCGGGATGACTTCTGGCATATACTGGCGCAAGCAGTTTAAAGCGGTCAACAACTGGCTCTTTCAGCTTGAAGAAGGGCAACAGCCAGAAATCGATGTAATCCAGGGATATACAGAGCTTTCCACAATCTCACAACGAGTCACCAAACTGCATAAGCAAATATCTGAAAAAGCGATGCTGTCACAGAGGCTGGCTACTGAAAAAGCGGAGGAGCAGGAATCGCGGATACAGGATATCATTTCTCAGGAGCGCAACCGGCTTGCGAGAGAGCTGCATGATTCGGTTAGCCAGCAGTTATTTGCGGCATCCATGCTGATGTCAGCCATCAATGAAACAAAGGGTCCTTCCGAGGAACGTGAAGCAAAACAGCTGAAGATGGTAGAGGAGATGATCCATCAATCACAGCTGGAAATGAGGGCACTGCTTCTCCATCTCCGACCGGTAGCGTTAAAAGGGAAGAGCCTGCAGGAAGGAATTGAAGAGCTCCTGCTAGAATTAAGACAAAAAGTCACGATGGATATAAATTGGAAGGTCGAGCAATTTCCGCTGGATAAGGGAGTCGAGGACCACCTTTTTAGGATTCTGCAGGAATCGATTTCCAACACACTGCGCCATGCAAAAGCGGACCAGCTTGAGGTCCTGTTGATCCACCGCGATGACATAGTCATATTGCGGGTGGTTGATGACGGGATAGGTTTTAACGTCGAAGAAGCGAAAGCAGGCTCGTACGGCCTTCAGAATATGCATGAACGTGCCGGTGAAATCGGAGGGACAATGAAGATTGTAAGCGTTGAAAATAAAGGGACCAGGCTTGAGGTTAAGGTTCCTATTTTAGTGATGGCAGGTGAGAAGAATGATTAAAGTAGTGTTTGTGGACGATCATGAAATGGTGCGGATTGGAGTTTCATCTTACTTATCAGCACAGCCGGACATCGAGGTAATCGGTGAAGCCGACAACGGCAAGGCTGGAGTCGATATGGCACTTGAATTGCGGCCTGATATCATCCTGATGGATCTGGTCATGAAGGAAATGGACGGAATAGAAGCGACAAAGCAAATCATTGAACAATGGGCAGAAGCGAAAATCATCATTGTGACCAGTTTCCTCGATGATGAAAAGGTATATCCAGCGCTAGAAGCAGGGGCAACAAGCTATATGCTGAAGACCTCAAAGGCCAGCGAAATAGCAAATGCAGTACGGGTTACCTATTCTGGCCAGCCTGTCCTTGAACCTGAGGTGACCGGAAAGATGATGATGAAAATGCGCCAGAAGCACAGCGTCGAATTGCATGAAGAGCTGACCGAACGCGAGATGGAAGTGCTGAAGCTGATCGCGGAAGGAAAGACAAACCAGGAAATTGCAGATGAGCTCTTTATCGCCTTGAAGACCGTAAAAACGCATGTCAGCAATATCTTAAGCAAACTGCAGGTACAGGACCGCACCCAGGCAGTCATCTATGCATTCAGGCATTCTCTTGTAACATAAAAAAAGGAGGTGGAGCGGATGGAACCGCTTGCGGGTATATTCAGCCTGATGGGGATTTGGGTTTCAATAGTCCTTCCGCTGTCCTGGCCACCTTATTCGTCATCCTTGTGACAAGCACAAAAAGACAGGAAGCATTGATGAAGGAAATTCTTGCAGAATTAAGGAAGAACCATTCTGATAAAAGTTATTTAGACCAATAAGACTATCAATGGACAATTAAACGAGCGGCTCTCTCTAAAAAAACAAAAAGAGGCCAAGCGATGGCCCCAGATAAAACTAATTGGCTTTTTCTTCGATTACATCTAACTTCATAAGCATTTCGCTTAACGCAATGGATATGACTTCCCGTTCTTCAAATTCATTTGGATAATGGGAAGCGCAATTTATATAGTTATGCTTTTCAGCTAACTTTTCTTTAATTTTTTTACACATCCAGAGCTGGTAATCGGAAAGTTCCAGTTGTCTTAGCATTGTCACCCACTCCTTCGTTAATTATCCTTACCCGCGGTCCAAGCATGCTTAAACACTATATCCACAAGATTATCAGTTTGGGAAAAATTGAGAAAACCCCATGCCTACAGCAATGGGAAGATTTAATTAAACGATTGATTAATAAGTCTCTCTTTTCGTAAACCTTATTAAAAACCCGCATTAAACTCCAATCTAGAAATCTCTCTTCTAATGAATCCCTAATAGCAAAGACTACCACAGACAGAAATAGCGGGGAAACCAGAAACATTGTCCGCCACCGGGTATATGACCGACAAAAATGATGGAGAAATAAGAAGAAGTGTCCATCAACCGGTCTATGATGGACAGAAATAGAGAAGCGATCGAGTAAATTGTCCGTTAACAGAGTTATGAGTGACAGATATGGCGAAGGTAATCGAAAAAACTGTCCAAAATCAAAAGCCGTTACAAAGCCCCTAAAAAAGTACTGCTCAACAGTAACGTTTAAGGAAAAACTTGCTAAAATAATATAGAGATTGTAGAATAAAACTAATTATTATTGAACGGAGGTGAGGAGAGATGATCAAGACTGTTTTTGTACGCGGATTTTGGAATGAATTCCTTTATTTTTGTCGTGCAAAATTTGCTGTTGCAGCTGCCAACGGGATACGTATGCCCTTTTTTAACAGCTCAATATCAAAAACAAACGGTACGATCATCTCTTTTCCCGCTTAGGAATAAGTTTCAGTGAATTGAGAGGGCACACTAGTCCTCTCTTTGTATTCATGGAATCCGAAGCCAGGTGCAGAGCTATCTGCCCCTGGCTTTTTTGCGTTTTATTAGCAAGCCGGGGTTCAGGAGAAAAGGGGGATCAATTTAGGAGGAAAACATTATGATAACATGCAGTGTTAACCATATAAGCAAAATGTACGGCGGAAATCTGATTTTTGAGGATATGTCGTTTGAAATAAATGAGAAAGATCGAGTTGGCCTGGTTGGACCAAATGGATGCGGCAAGACGACATTGCTGCGGCTTGTTGCAGGCATGGAAGAACCGGACAATGGGCAGATTCACTGGAAGAAAGGCCTGAAGATTGGCTATCTGGCCCAGATACCACAATATCAGGAAAGCATGACTGCGAGAGATGTTCTGGCGACAGCTTTTGATGACTTACTGGATGTTCAGAGCCAGATGAAAAAGATGGAAATGGATATGGCAGCGGCATGCGAGGATTCGCTTAAGCTTGAAAGGCTGCTGAAAAAATACGGAGTGCTACAAGAGAGGTTTGCGCTTGGCGGCGGTTATGAAATGGAAGCGAATGTTAACCGGGTCGCCAATGGATTGAGGATTACAAACTTGCTCGATTCTCATTTCAATAGTCTGAGCGGCGGAGAGAAAACAAAGGTTGGCCTGGGACTGAGCCTGTTGCGGAATCCAGAGCTGCTGCTTCTCGACGAGCCGACCAACCATCTCGATATCATGGCTGCCGAATGGCTGGCAGAGTTTCTGAACGACTATGATGGGACCGTCATCATCATTTCCCATGACCGTTACTTTCTTGATGAAACGGCAACGAAAATCCTAGATATGGAAGACGGAGAAATTGACCTATACCATACAAATTACTCCGGGTTCGTGAAGGAAAAAGAAGCTAAATTGCTGCGTGAATTCCAGGCGTATGAAGAGCAGCAGCGAAAAATCAAGAAAATGAAGGAAGCAATTAAAAGGCTGAGAGACTGGGCAAACAGGTCGAATCCTCCAAGTTCAGCGCTCCATAAACGGGCAACGAATATGGAAAGGGCGCTTGCCAGGATTGAAAAGCTCGAAAGGCCGATTTTAAACAGAAAGAAAATGAATTTTGAACTTGATACAGCTGCCCGCAGCGGAAAAGATGTTCTGGTTTTCAAGGAAGTAAAGAAGTCATTCGGTACCCGAGAACTTTTTGAAGGTGTAAATCTGCAGCTTAAATATCAGGATCGGGCTGCAATCGTTGGCGAGAATGGCTCTGGAAAAACAACTCTTCTGAAATTCATCAGAAGTGAAATTTCACCGGATCATGGAGAAATGCGGATTGGCAGCAATGTAAAGATTGGCTATCTCTCCCAGCATATGGAGCTGTCGAGCGATGATGGATCTGTACTCGAAGCATTCAGGAGTGAAGTCGTCATGAACGAGGGGGAAGCGAGGAATGTGCTTGCAGGATTCTTGTTCTATGGCGCGGCTGTTTTCAAAAAGGTCTCCCAGCTTAGCGGAGGAGAACGGATGAGGCTGCGGCTCGCACAATTGATGCACCAGGACATCAACTTCCTTATCCTGGATGAACCGACAAATCATTTGGATATCGACTCAAGAGAAGTGCTGGAAGAGGCGCTCGAAGGATTCGAAGGAACATTGCTTGCCGTTTCCCATGACCGTTACTTCCTAAATAAACTTTTTAACAAGATATACTGGCTTGAAAATGGTGAGCTGACTGAAATAACGGGTAACTACGATCGGGCGAGGATCAAGATGGAAGAAAAACGGAAGGAGCTGGAGGATACGCACCCAGAGGTTATACATCCAGCAAAAACTCCGTTTATTAGGGAAAAGTCTATCATGAAATCTCCGGCTGCTCCAAACGAAAATGAACTCCTCGAAAAGATAGAAGCGCAGGAAGCAGCCATCGCTTCAATTGAAGACCAAATGGCCATTGTCTCAGATTTAGCTGTACTGCAGGAGCTTCACACCAAAAAAGAAGAACTGGAAAACAGATGCAATCTGCTTTATGAAAAGCTGGAGGAAATTTCATAAAGACATATCAAGAACTGCTGGGAGCCAGCAGTTCTTTTTTAACTGGAAAATAACGAGTGGAATTTCCAATTCGCTATAAAAATCACATAAACTTGATATAAAAAGAAAAACTGCGATAAAATCAGGTCCTCGCTTATAAAAACTGTAAACTTTGCTGTAATATCCACTATCTGCCCAGGGTATCTTAACCAATTTGCACTTTCTTTAATATTGTCCGGACTTGTCTCATATGTTTAAAGGAGTAAATGAGACAGGATTGGGAGAGAAGCTATGAATACTTTTTTGAAAGGGATGTCCATCCTCGTAATTGCTACTTTTCTTGCTGAAATAGTGGAGTTCCTCGTTAATATGATTCTTGCGCGCGAGCTTGGGGAAAGCGGGATGGGGCATTATATGACCATTTTGCCGACGATTTTCCTGATCATGATGCTGGCTAGTTTTGAACTGCCAGTGTCAATATCAAAGATGATTGCTGAGAAGGATGAGGTGTACCACCGGAGCATGATCAGGCACGCCATCAGGCTGGCGCTGGTGTTCACAACCGTTCTGCTGATCGCGGCTGCCATAGTGATTCCAATCATACCGGTTTTCACTGAATACCATCCGCTGCTGAAATGGGTGGTGCTGTCGCTCATCCCGGTGATGACGATTACGGCCATTGCCAGGGGATTTTTCATGGGAAAGCAGGAGATGGGAAGAATCGCTGTTTCTCATTTCCTGCGCAGGGCAGTTCAGTTAATCCTGTTATCTGCCCTTTTCCAGTATTTCGAATTCGGCAGTGATACGGCACTTCTTGTAGCCTTTTGTACGCTTGCTGGAAGCGAATTGGTTGTATTCCTATATTTATTGCATCATTTTATCATGTCCTATCAAAAAATCAGGAGGGTTCCAGGAAATCCTGTAAGCGGAAGGGAGGTGCGAAAGAGTCTCGTTGAAGTTTCCGTCCCGACGACGGGCCTGAGGATTTTTCACTCGCTGACCCATGCCGTACAGCCGTTTTTGATTAAATATGCCATCGTAAGCACAGGACTTTCTGCAGATATGGCGACTGAACAATTTGGGATGATGGCGGGGATTGCGATGACAATTGGTTTTTTTCCGGCATTCATTGCGCATTCATTCCTGATTATCCTTATTCCAACTGTATCAAAGGCTTATGCGGAAAAAGATTTCCGAAAGCTGCAAAAATTGCTTCAGCACGTGATGCTGCTGACTTTACTGTATGGCTTACCGTCTGTCACCGCATTTTATTTTCTGGCTGAGCCATTGACGATGACATTTTTTCACTCTCAACAAGCCGCTGTTTACTTGCAGCTGTTGGCTCCATACTTCCTGTTCCACTACTTCACCATTCCGATGCAGGCCTATTTAATCGGTCTTGGTCTGGTAAAGGACACTTTTATCCATTCTGTATACGCTACCGCTGTCACTTTTGCACTGATTTACCTGCTTGGCTCAAGGCCGGAATGGGGAATGGAGGGGGTTATCATAGGCATGAATGCTGGAAGTATGGTTATCTTGCTTCTCCATTACCTGACGATTTGCAAGAAAATTGGCATCACCTGGCTGGCCAGGAGCACAATCACCGATTCCAGAACTTGAAAGGAATTTAGACCTTTTTTGAAGAATTAATTAAGTAAACAATTTTTTCAGGAGTGATGGTGTGGAAAAAGTATTGCGAGGGCACCATCTCCTCTGTGTTCATGGTTTCAGGGGGATGGGTTACAGTCCGGAGTTTGTGAAGAAAATGGAGAGTATCGTGAATGATATTCGCGATCCGGAAAAGGATTTTTACATAAAGGTGGTTGCAGCCTTCGATGACGCCTGCATGTCATGTCCGCACCGCGGGCTAGAGATTTGCGAGGCAAGCGAGGGTTCGAATGAACATGTATTGTCAATGGACGGGAAAGTCATCCGTCACTTAGGTCTCGTACCTAATAAACATTATCTAAAGTCAGAGCTGGTAAATTGGACTGCAGAAAAGGTTGAACCTGCTGACCTTGATGAGCTTTGTAAAAACTGTTCCTGGCTGCAATATGGAGTGTGCAAGGAAGGGATTGCGGAACTGCGCGATAAGAAGAGTGCTAGCGTCCAGGGTTAAAGTCTGCAGCGCAATCTTTTTTACTAAAGATGCCTGACTCATGGTAGAACCTAAAACCAGCGGGTCAGGCATCTTCAAATTTTTCTTCAATTTTAGGGTTATTGCCATACAAAATTAATTTGTCACCCGGCTCTAATTTTGTATTATATGCTTTGTTCCTTATATTGATTTCGCCTCGTTTAATGAATAGGAGCATGATATCATCGTCTGCATCCACTATTTCATCGAAGGTCATATCAGCATATTGAGAGTCCTCTTTGATGGCAATTTCCCGGACCTCATCATCTTCGTCCATTAAAAGGACATCGCTGATTGGCAAATCAGCAAGCTCATAGTTTTCTTTCATTTCACTTTTCAATTTCCCTGTCATCAGGGCTTGCACTTTGGGCGCTCTCAAAATAAACACTAGAACTAATAATCCGCCAGCAGCATAGGCGATTTCCATGGTATAAAAAGTATCTTCTAAAAGTTTGCTTATGGCCGAAATAATAACGGCAAGTGAGAAGGCTCCAAAAAGAATCAAAAAAGCTCCCAATTTTCTTCTGACAGGATGATCAATGATCAATTCCGATTCACCCGTTGTAAAACCAGTGCCGGTTAACATGGAGATCACCTGGAATCGGGCTACAGTTCTGTCTAATCCAGTTGCTATAAAGATAGATGTATTAATCTCAATCACGGTAAAAACTATGAACAAGTATATGAAAATGAAAAGAATACCCATTTCCTCCTCTCCCCTCGTACTATCTAGTATAGATTGCCGAGGTGTGAATTAAACAAAAATAGACCGGGGAACTTGTTCCCCGGACATTTTTTATCGCTGTTCTTGAAGATTCTCATTGTAATAGTTGACTCCGTACATAGCGCCTTCGCTGACCATTTTGTTGTCCTCAACATCCATTGGGTCAGGGTTGCCTGCTTTTTGTACAGGGAGCACATCCGTTTTGGGTGGCATGATTTTTTCTTTTACCTGTGTGGCCATCTCTGTCAATTTCGTTTTATTTTCCGGTTTCATCGCCATCCACAGTGCTGCAGCTCCAACACCTAGCATGACAGCATTTTTGGCTTTTGTTTGCATATTGTATCCCTCCTAAATTATTTTCACCTATGCTGTTGTCTATACTGTTTTTACCCGCTCTATTAAAAACAGAAACATTTTTAAAATGGAAAGCCTTCCAAGAATTAGCGATTTCGTTTCAAGCTCGCACAAAAAGGGAAGAGTAATAGTTGATTAACAAATGAAAGGTCTGAGACCATTGAAATATACATTTAATGAAAAAAGATGGGTGTGGTATGACTTCGATAAAGGGGAAGAGGAGAAGGCAAGGGAATTGATTTCAAAAGATATTTTTTCTGGAGAATGGCTGGAAAATATTAAAGATAAGGAAGGGAATCTTCTCGGAATCAACACAGAGACAAGGGGCGAGGAATACATTTGGGGCTCATTAATCTATCAGCAGGATATTGAGGATAAGTCTGAAAAAAATATCTTCCATTTTTATATCGGAAAAGACTTCTTTATAACGGTTGATTTCGATTTTTCCATTCTTAAAGCAAATCCGGTTAGAGTCCATAAACAGATGGACCAGGCTGAAAATGCGGTTGAAGGCTTTTTTATCCTTTTGGGACAAATTCTATCGAGCTACTTACAGAAGATTGATGGCTATGAGGAGCGCCTTCATAAGTTGTTATGGGAAATGAAGGAGCAGAACAATTTAGGAATCCTGGAAAGAATTTATGAGAACCGACACGAACTACTTGTTTGGATCAATCTTGTCATCCCAATTATAGAGCTTAAACTGGCAGCGGAGGAAGCATATGGAAAAGAAATCCATGAAAAACCGGAATTTAACCGGGTTGAAACCCGGGTTCAGCGTGTCCGTATGCTGCTGGATGAATACCAGCAGGCAATCGATACGATGATCAATCTGGAAGAAGTAGTTTCAACCCATCGGGGAAATGAAATCATGAAAACATTGACGGTCCTGACGACTCTATTTACACCTGTGACCGCCTTAGGAGCGATCTGGGGGATGAACTTCAAGCTCATGCCAGAGCTGGAATGGAAGTTTGGCTATTTTTTTGCTGGAGTATTAATCGTAGTCTCGACAGCAGGGCTCTATTATTATCTGAAGAGAAAAGGCTGGATGGGGGATATCCTCAAGGTGAATAAGAAGAACAGGTTTTTTGGCTAGGACCATTGTAGAGCTTGCAATCCATGCGATAAACAAACTGGGAATGAAAAAATCGCCCGAGGGCGATTTTTTTTATTCAGCCAATTTAACCAGCATATGGGCAAGAGAATGCTGCTGTTCTTTATTACCCACCTTCCAAAGCTCCTGCAATAGCTGCTCCTCTTTATTACGCGGTGCAACGTTCTCGGCTAGATAATCAGCTACCTTTTCTGCCGTCTTTGCCAGCTGCTCTTCATCTAAACCAGCTTTTTTGCCCAGATTGATTCGTTTGCTTAAATAAGTCCTGAACTCATTGAAATCACCAAGGATCTCATCCGCTTTCTGGGAATCCATCCGTTCAAGCGTCTCATCCACCTTGCTAGTATCTACTTCTCCATCTTTATGAATCATATGATCTTTTTCCATGTAAAAAACCTCCTTCAATAAGATATTTATTAAATACCCTGTAGCTGGAATCTAGTAAACCTCTGGCAGCACATCCAGGTTGGAGCCTAAAAGTTATCTTTAACGCACCAGCAGGCGAATTTCCCTTGCTTAGAATGGACGAAAATAGCTTCATTAAAAAAGGTGCGGGCCGCCTGGCCTGCACCTTTTTTAAGTCCGACATACGGACGATGGGAGGAGAATTAAATTTTGCTATTCAATTGCCCATCTGGGGTAAATCGATATTAAATATATCGATTTAAGACCAGCGTGCCTTGAGACAGCAGCGCGAATCTTCCTCCGCTTGCATAGCCAATGACGTATTCCGAAGTCGCCGTAAAGTCTTTCAACTTAACCAGTCCCTTCCTTACTAGTATTGGCATTGCTCCAATCCTGCGGACTACTTAGAGGAGTGTTTTGCTGAAACTATGCAAGAAATACATTGTGATCAATCGATTTTAAGTCCATCGATTTAAGACCAGCGTTCCTTGAGACAGTAACGCAAATCTTCCTCCATTTGCTAAGCCAATGACATATTCCGAAGTCGCCGTAAAGTATTGCACTTTAACCAGTCCCTTCTAAGTTTTGTATTGGCCTTGCACTATATATATACCCGAAGAAAAACTCAGAAAACTTAATAAACTTAATAAAAATCTGGTGATTAATCCAAATAATGGTACAAGCAAAAAGACAGCCGCTCTGGACTGCCTTTTAATCATTATTAGTCATTGCTTGATAGGATCCCGAAGAAGCGCAGGATATATAGGAAAAGATTGATGAAATCCAGATACAGATTAAGCGCCATAAGCGGTACTTCTTCCGGACTCACTCCATAATGCTTCATCCTATTGAAATCGAATAAAACATACCCACTGAAGACTAGGATCCCAATGAAGGAATAAGCCATCATTCCAGTGCTGCTAAGCGGCCAAATCAAGTTAAAGATAGCTACAGCAATCAATGCCAGCAAAGCGGCCATCAGCATTCCGCCAAGGAAGCTCAGGTCACGTTTTGTTTTTGACGCATAAATCGCAAGACCGGTGAAAACAACTGTAGTTGCCCCGAGCGCATTAATGACGACATTCGCCCCGGAAACTGCGATGTAATGGGCAATGACAGGATACATCGTCATTCCGGAGATGAACGTAAACGCATATAGAAATGCATATGAAATAGCTTTCTTTTTCCTTAAAAAGAACACTCCGATCAACATCACGAGCTCAATGATAACGAGCGGGAGGAACAGCGCTGGCGGAACGAACACTCCGGACATTGTGCCGATAAATGCAATTGCCAGTGAAAACGCGAAGGTTCTCATTACCGATGGCATCATCGAGTTATCAGTATAAGTGTACATCTAATATGTCACCTCATAAATTTTATTTGATTATGTATACGGATGACAGGCAGCACAGGTTTCAAAAATTCTTTTTATAATTCCTTTTTTTCTCTTAAAAGATCACGGATTTCTTTTAATAGTTCTTCTTTTGCATCAGGCACCAATGTTGCAGGCTTGGCCTCTTCTTTTTTTCGGTAACGGGTTATGATTTTCACAAAGATGAAAATGGCGAATGCAGTGATGAAAAAATCAATAATCGTCTGGAGAAAAGCCCCATATTTAATCGCTTTGTATGAGAGCTCGGAAAAATCCTTGCCAATAGCCAAAAGTCCCACCACCGGCATTATAATATCATCCACAAGTGAAGAGACGATTTTCCCGAACGCCGCGCCGATGATGACCCCGATGGCAAGATCCAGTACATTCCCTTTAAAAGCGAATTTCTTGAATTCATTCCACATATTATATGTACCCCCTAAAATTATATCTCTTCTATTTTGCGAGAATGGGAGGCAAAATGCAATAGGGCCAGGTCCCTTTACAAGAGACTGGCCCAGTAGAATCTATTAACTTAATTATAGCTATGCTAACCCTGCTTACTGAATCAATCTCATTTTCAGGGCTTTGACTGCAGCATCTGTACGATTCTTGGCGTCGAGTTTATGGATGATGGCTGAAATATAGTCACGTACCGTATAGGAACTAAGATGAAGTGTATCGGCTGCTTCATTGATGGACGCGCCTTCGGCAATGAGTTTCAGGACTTCCCGTTCACGTATGGTCAGGAGGGCATGCTGGACGCCAAACAGCTGGACGGCATCCTCATAATATTGGTTCAGTAATTCGCCTCCATATTGCCCGAACTTAATGAGAGCCGTCAGAGTCTGATTGTTAACGGTGAATGATTTGTTTTCCCCTCGGTCAAGGATGGCCAGGCCAATCAGTTTATTCTCAGCAGGTACATAAATCGGCAGGACGACCAGGGATTTCAAACTGTAATCACGGACATACTTGGCCGGCAGAATATCTGCTGCATCCTCAATGAAAATCGGCTTGGAATGGCTGAAATGTTTTAAGTATTTTCTCAGCAGCGGAAATTCAGCGATGCTTTCCTTAATATGCTGGACCGAACCTGTATTGACATTATGCGCATGGACTCCAACACCGCTGTGTTCGCCTGGTGAGTAGATGAAAAGCGCACAACGGGAAAAAGGAAGATAATCAACTAGTCCCTGGGTGATCATTTTTACAGCCTCGGAAGCGCTCTGTGATTGAATCAGCCGCTGCTGGAATAGGAGCGTCGCGTCCTTCCACTCAAGCTCGCTTTCCAGGTGGTTGAGCTTCATCTGTTTCAGATACATTTTTCTCAGTGTCTCTATTTGCTCAACTGTGACGGTATCCGTGCTGTCCTTTATACAAATCATCAGAGTTTCAGTCAGACAGGGAATCGTTATGATTTGAGACAGTTCCTGGCCTGGTGTCAGTAATCTGCTAAGAGCCGTCGACAAGTCCTCCAGTTCATTGGCCTGGAGTCCCTCACACATGGTGATAAGCTGCTCATTTGCTGGCAGGGTTTCAGCACCGACAACTTTGCTAACTTTATAGAGGGATTTTTCATTTCGGATGACCGCAAGCCAATTGCTTGGCACAGTCCGAAGGTTTACTAGTGTCTTCAGCCATTTGTCATCCTGGTATTCCAGCAGTTGTGTGCGAAGGACCTTATCAATAATTCTCGTAAAAAAGACCTGGACTGCTTGATGGTCAAGAAATCCAGCATTCCTTCTCTTTAGCACTTTATGAAATGAGTTTTCCACGGCACTGATCAGAAAGATGGCTTCAAAATCATCAACAAATTCAGGATGATGTTTTTGCCATTTAAGAACCAGTAACTGGATGAAATCGTTTGAAGAAACGAAAGTGGTTTTTGAAAGATTAGTGAAGCCAAAAACAATCATGCTTTCAAACTCTGAAATAAGGTTATTTTCCCAACCCCTCAAATCCTTCTTTAAGCTAGTCCATTCTTTAAGAAAAGGTTTCTCGTATTCTTTTAAAAGAAATAAACCTCTAATGGCTAATTCCTCAATCTTATGTTCCATCAGGCAACCTCACTCTCAAAATCTGGTAAGATAATGTTCGTTTAAAAATTCAGATTTTTGTCCGTCGGTTTCTAATACCCGACATTTAACGGGGTTAACACAATGTTAACGATTTTTTTCGCGGTTGTAGGCACGATTTTTTGGGGATATAGTATGGGCAAGAATTAATTTTGAATTTTAAAAATATTTATGCGGGGGTGGCTTCCTTGAACGGAGCTGTTGTAATGGAAAGCAAAACGAATAAGAAGGTTTTTTGGGGTGCTCTGGCAGCTGGACTTCTTGCGCTGGGAATCTTGCTGATGTCCTTCGGAGTGTCGGGTGTCGCTTATGCAGTCCCGATTGCGGGAGTAGGAGACTTTTATGTTGAGTTCGATAAGCTTGAAGGAGAGGGCTATAAGTTTTATCCAAAGCTTGGGGAAACGAGCAGTTCAGATGCTGCACCACAGGGTACTAATATCATTGAAAAATTGACAATCGACAATCTTCAATTATACAAGGATTTCCAGGTAGGCGGGGAATGGATCCGCGTAAAAATTCAGGCTTCAAAACCTGTACAAATTTCTGGTCTGCAGCATGATGCCGGTTTGATCGAGGCGAACGCCAAGTTCCAAAACCTTGCGCTTGCCGAAAACAACAGCACAGACTGGACAAAGCAGTTCCAGCAGACATCGAGCACCATCATCCTTGAAAATGCTAAGTTAAAAACTCATTACTTATTCCAGGAAACCATCAATATGGCCGGCATGAAATTGACAGTGGAAAAAATCGATAAGAAATAATCGAGGTGATATGCAATGGTTTTTAAAAAATGGAGGCATACTCGGCCTTTTTTCGGGGCGATTTTAACAGTCTTGAGCGGGCTGATGATTTTATGGGTACCGTTGAACTTGTATCTCAGTACTTTTCTGCCAGGATCGGTAGCAGTCATCGGCTTGCTGTTTGGCGGCCTGATCACGCTGATGGGGCTGATGGCTTTCTTTTTGCCAGGTGCCTCTAAAGCACTCGGAATTATTGTGATTTTTTTATCCATTCTATCTGTCATCGGAGCTTTAGGAGGTTTTCTGTTCGGAACGATATTCGGCATTATCGGCGGGGCATTGTTGACAGCATGGCGGGTGTTGCCGGCGGAAGAATCAGCAGGATCACCTGAATCGAACGTCACTTCGCAGCCAGCTAAAACGGGGTAAAGGGGAGAAAAAATGAAAATTGTAAAACAACGATTAATTTTAATAGGAATGTGCATTCAACTGGCTGCATTATCCTTTCTCCCTTATATCGAAAAAGTGAATGCTTCCACCAGCGATGTCGAGGGATTCATCATTCAAGCTGACAGAGTGGTCGGTGAAAATATGAAGGCAATGGTTGTCGCTGGCGAAACGTCCGGTTCAAGCGCCAGGCCAATGCTGCGGATCACCTATGATTCTGCGAAGATTTATGGAATGAAACTGACAAAGCAGTTTAAGTCGCCTGGAGGAACCGTGAGCATCACGATGAAAGCTAACGGACCAGTCCATATAAAAGGGATGCAGGTTGACGCCAGCGCAATTTCATTTATGGGAGCATGTGTCCACGCGGCAAAAATCATTCCGAATGCGGCTCTTGAAGGAGTGACCATGGTCGCCCATTCAATGAACGCAGCAAACAGCAGTCTCGACCAGCTTCAGCTGCAAACAGTCAGCGGCAATGGGGGAGTCAAGAAGCCAGGGACCTTAAAAATCTTACAGGACCTTGGATCGATGCCCTTAGAGCAGATGAAGAAAGAAATTGCGAAAATTACCTCCGGCCAGCTTCCGCTAACATGCGAAGGAGCTGGGGATGAGCCGATGGAGGATCAAGTTGAAGATACGGTAGGCTCAATTACCGAACCAGCTGACGACCTGCTAGAAGACGTTACAGACCCGTTAGATGGTACAATCGAAAAAGTGACTGATCCACTGGATGATACGGTTGGAAAAGTGAAGGACCCGCTCAATGACACAATCGGAAAAGTGACGGACCCGCTCAAAGAGGTGACGGATCCACTGAAGGACACAGTTGATAAAATAACTGACCCGGTAAAGGATACGGCCGACAAGGTGGTTACACCCGTGGAAGAGACAATCGGAAAAGTGACAGATCCTGTAAGAGAGGTAGTCAAAGACACGACTGACACAGCAAAGAAAGTGACAGCGCCAGTCACAGAGCCGGTGAAAAAAACCGTTGACGTCACTGCCAAAACTGCGTGTGAAAAGGTTAAGGCTGCGAATGGCGAGATCACCAAAGAACTGGCTCTTGAATTGATCGACAAGGCACTGTCGGAGAAAAAAATGCTGGATGAACTCTGCCCTTCAGATGCGACATTCACAGAACAACTTGAAAGCTGGACAGAAGGCCTGCTCGATTCACTCGGCCTGCTGAATCTGCTAGGGTTAAAGCCAAACGAGGAAGATCAGCTGAAAAAGATGAGAGAGGCGATTTTAAAAGAGCCAGACGGATCAATCATCAATTTTGACTAACAGAAAAGGCAGAGGAAAATTCCTCTGCCTTTTAGTATTTTATTGCGAAAGATTTATAGGATTCAATGTTTTTGATTTCATTCACTTCAATGTGATCAACCGTTGAAAAAGGATTGCCTCTTCGTACCTCATCGATGAATTTTTCAAGTTCGGCTTTAGGGCCAGAAGCAAGAATCTCAACCCCGCCTTCCTGAAGATTCCTAACCCATCCCGTAATCCCAAATTGAATAGCCTTCATCTGTGTATAGTAACGGTATCCCACACCCTGAACCTCTCCTGACACAATAATTTGTAATTGAATCAAGACGTCGCCCCCAGATAAACAATTAGGTTAACAATATATCTAATATTATATGTAAAGATTCCTTGGTAACTTCATTATAGCATACAGAAATGGGGCGCATAAGGGAAAAGGAAGTTTATTCTTGCTGACTGCTGGTAATTACACGCTAAATGGGCAGGTGTTCCTGAAAGCAGGATTAGGAAGAGCGCGTATTCAGACAAGTTTAAGGAGAAGTGATTAGAAGCTGTCCAAAGTAGGACGATGTTTGCACAGGTTTGAGGGGATAGGTGGAAAAGCTGTCAGAAGTTGAACCAAGTTCGGATTAGAGTAAAAGCTGTCAGATTCAGATGGGGCCTCGGACAGCTTTTAGAGGCAGGAACATGCTCAGAGAATTCCCCAGAAAATACCCCGCGTCTAACCATCAAAAAAACAGCCGAACGAAATATCCGGCTGTTTCCTCTCATATATAGAATCTTACAGAGCCCAGTCCCCATTGCGGAATACTGGTTCAGCTGTTCCGTCTGCTGTGATTCCGTCGATGTCCATTTTATCGGAACCGATCATGAAGTCGACGTGAGTAATACTTTCGTTCAGGCCGTTTTCAGCCAGCTCTTCGGATGACATTGTTTTGCCGCCTTCCACGCAGAATGCATATGCGCTTCCGATTGCGAAATGGTTCGAAGCATTCTCGTCAAACAATGTGTTGAAGAACAGCACATTTGATTGAGAAATCGGTGAATTGAAAGGAACCAGTGCAACCTCGCCAAGATAGTGCGAGCCTTCGTCTGTCGCCACCAGCTGCTTAAGGATTTCTTCGCCTTCTTTTGCTTCGACACCGACGATTTTTCCATTTTCAAAAGTAAGTTTGAAGTTGTCAATGATGTTTCCGCCGTAGCTAAGCGGCTTTGTGCTTGATACATAGCCGTTTACGCCAGTTTTCAAAGGTACAGAGAAAACTTCTTCAGTAGGCATGTTGGCCATGAACTCGTTCCCTTGCTCGTTAACACTGCCTGCGCCAACCCAGATATGTTTTTCCGGAAGCTCAACAGTCAGGTCTGTGCCAGGTGCTTTATAGTGAAGCTTTTTGTAGCGTTTGCTGTTCAGGTAGTCAACCTTTTCATGCAGGGAAGCGTCATGCTCTTTCCATGCAGCAACAGGATCCTGGGTATCAACGCGGACTGCCTTGAAAATTGCGTCCCAAAGCTTTTGAACAGCTGTTTCAGCTGTTTCCTCAGGGAAAACCATTTTCGCCCAGCCTTCAGAAGGAGCAGCAACAACCGTCCAGCTGACTTTATCGGATTGTATGTATTTGCGGTATTTTGAAAGTGCTGTTCCGGCTGCTTTCTGGAAGTTTGCAATACGCTCAGACTTAACCCCTTTTAATAGGTCAGGGCTTGATGACACAATTGACATGAAGGCAGCTCCATTCTCAGCAAGCTCCTCCATTTCACGAGCACGCCATTCAGGATACTCAGTGAATGCCTCATCAGGTGCAAGGTCGTATTTCGTCCTGTTTACAACATCATCATTCCAGTTCACCACGACGTTCTTGGCGCCTGCTTCATATGCTTTTTTCGCAACAAGACGAACAAACTCTGCTGAGTCGATTGTCGTATTGATGACAAGCGTCTGGTCTTTCTGAATGTTAACACCAACCTTGACAGCAAGGTCCGCATATTTCTCTAAATTCTTTTGGAATTCACTCATTTATTTCGCCCCTTTTCTGAATCTTCTTTTATATTGTACCGATTTCATGGAAAAAAAGAAACTTAATACATTCGACTATAGGAGACAATGGTGTCTGGGATCCCTTCATGAAACAGAGTCGCTGTGCAACATAGCAAAAATCCATGCAACATTGATAATGTTGCATGGATTATAGAATGCCGGGAGTTTTAATAGCGAGACATATCGACCACTTTTTGCGATACATAAGCTGTAATTATATATCAGCGGAAAATTAAAAATATCGACCACATCTTCTAATATATCAGCGGAAAAACATATATATCGGTCAACTAGCCATTCATTCCCTAAATTCCAGCTTCCTTTCTATTCTCATACATCCTGAACATCACCCAGAACAACACCGCACTCAAAACAGCGAGGATGCTCAAGATCGTGAAGGTCCAGCTATAGCCGATCCACACGGTTAGCGGAATGCTGATTGGTGCGATTGTACGGCCTAGTGTATAGCGCAATGAGGCTGCTGCGAAATACTGACCGCGCATCTTCTCTGGTGCAAGGTTGGAAATGAAGGTTTGCTGCAAGCCTGCTGTCATCAGTTCAGCCAGTGTAAAGACTGCCATGGCCAGAATTAATCCCCAAATCCAGTTCGTTGCACCGAACATCAGGATTGCGACTGCATAAGTTAAGGACGACAATACAAAGACATTCAGTTCGCGGAATCGTGTGACCCATTTCGTTACAGCAACAGTGAACAGGGCGACCAGCAATCCGTTCTCGGAAAGAATCAATCCAAAAGCCTGCTCTCCATTGACGGTGAAGACTTTGCTGCCAAGCTCTAGAACGGTTTGATTTTGTACCATATCTTTTGTATAAACAGGGAATAACAAATCCAGCTGCATGAAAGTTTGCGCTGCCAGAATCCCGGCGATGATGAACATGAGAAAAACTTTATCCTGAATGATGACCTTATAATCGGCAATCTGTTCTTTCAGGAAGTCATACCATTTTCCATTTTCAGCGCGTGCCTGCTTTGCCGAAGCAGGGACGGTTTCACGGGTCCATTTTGAGAGGACAAGCGCTAGCAGGATAGAGATAATCGCAACTGCAATCATCAATTCAAACCGATATTTCACATAAAAAATCGCACCTAATATTGGGCCGACAACGACTGCAATATTGATCTGTGTATAAAAAATCGCGAATACACTGCTGCGGTCT